>NZ_BAAAKJ010000071.1:1811-4823 GCF_039527695.1 Kitasatospora putterlickiae | reverse complement strand
GGCCGCGCCGGGCGCTCAGCCCGGACCGCGTCCCGAGGCCGCCGGGTACGACTACGCCCGCCCCGCGCCGGCGGCGGTGCGGCAGCCCGCCGACGCGCCGCAGCCCGCGCAGCCGTACCAGCAGCCCCAGCCACCCCAACAGCCTCACCAGTCGCACCAGCAGCCGTACGGCCCGGTGCCGCCGGTGATCGCCACCGGTCCGGTGGCACCGCTCGCCGGGCTGGCGCCGCAGCCGGCCGCCCCCGCGCCGTTCCCCGGACACGGTGGCCCGCCGCACGCGGCCGCGCCGTACCCGGGGCAGCCGTACCCGGGCGCCCAGCCGTACGCGGGACAGCCCCACCCCGGACAGCCGTACCCGGGTGCCCAGCCGTACCCGGCGCCCCAGCCCCAGCCGCACCCCCAGCCCCACCACGAGCCCGTCGACGGGGAGGTGCTCCGTGCGCGGTAGTCCGCTGCACCAGCAGCCCGCGACCGACCCGGCGGCGCTGCCCTGGACCACGCCGCTGCCCGGTCCGGTCCATCCGGTGGCCCCCGGCCGGGTCGTCCCGGCCGACCAGCCGCACCCCCAGCCGCAGCCGCACACGGCGCAGCCCCCCGCCGCGTCCGCCGCGTCCGCCGTGCCCACCGCCGTCCCCTCCCAGCTGCCCTCGCTCGACCTGCGCGGCGCCGGCACCCGCCCGGCCGTCGACCCGCAGGTCGCCCGCGAGATCAAGCGGCAGGTCGCCGCCGAACTGCACCAGCAGATCACCCGGCTGACCGCCGGCTCCGGCACCGAGCCGGACCGCGCCACCCGCCGCCAGCGCGGCCGCGCGCTGATCGAGGAGGCCGTCGCCCGCTGGTCCGACGCCTACGCGCAGACCCACGGCATCCCGCCGACCCGGGAGCAGGACCGCGCGCTCGCCGAGGCCGTCTTCGACCTGCTGTTCCGGGCCGGCCGGCTGCAGCCCTACCTCGACGACCCGGAGATCGAGAACATCCTGATCAACGGCTGCGACGACGTCTGGGTCTCCCGGGTCCACCAGCCGCTGCGCCAGGTCCCGCCGGTCGCCGACAGCGACGCCGAACTCGTCGAGCTGCTCCAGGACCTGGCCCGCCAGCACGGCGGCGGCGAGCGCACCCTGTCCACCGCCAGCCCGACCCTCGCCCTGCGCCTGGAGGGCGGCATGCGCCTCCAGGCGCTCACCGAGGTGACCCCGCGCCCGTACGTGGCGATCCGCCGCCACCGGGTGGCCTCGGCGACGCTGCCCGAGATGGTCCGCCTCGGCACCCTGGACTCCACCCTCGCCGCCTTCCTGGCCTCGGCCATCCGGGCCCGGAAGAACGTGATGATCACCGGCACCCAGGGCGTCGGCAAGACCAGCCTGCTGCGCGCGATGGCCGCCGAGATCCCGCCGGACGAGCGGATCGGCACCCTGGAGTCGGAGTTCGAGCTCTGGCTGCACACCCTCGGCCATCTGCGCCAGGTCGTCCCGATGGAGGCCCGCGAGGGCAACGGCGAACGGGTGGAGGGCCGTTCGGCGGGCGAACTGACCATCGGCGACCTCATCCCGGCCGCGCTGCGGATGACGCTCTCGCGGATCATCGTCGGCGAGGTCCGCTCCGGCGAGGTCGTCCCGATGCTGCGCGTCATGACCAACGGCGAGGGCGGCTCGATGTGCACCCTGCACGCGCGCGGCCCGCACATGGTGGTCGACCGGATCGCGGAACTCTGCCTGGAGTACGGCTCGCACATGACCGACGCGCTCGCCTACCGGCTCACCGCCAACGCGGTCGACCTCATCGTGCACGTGGCGATGGTGGACGAGACGGCCGTCGGCGGACGCCGGCACCGCTTCGTCTCGCACGTCCTGGAGGTCACCGGCCTCGGCGAGAGCGGCCGGCCCGCGCTGAACACCGTGTTCGGGCCGCGCCCCGACCTCGGTGAGCCGCGCGCCGTCCCGCACACCCCGCCGCAGTGCCTGGACGACCTGCGCCGGGCCGGCTTCGACGCCGCGCTGCTCGGCTCCCGGTACGGCGGTTGGGCCGCACCGCTGCAACTCCGGATCGGTGGTGGCGCCCGATGATGCCGCTCTTCGTGCTCTGCGGCCTGGCCGTCGCGGCGGGCCTGGTCGCCCTGGTGCTCTGGGCGCGCGGCAGCGACCCGGTCGAGGACCAGGACGAGCGGGAGCCCAACCCGCTGGCCTCCCGGCTGCACGTGTTCTGGTACGGCGCGCCCGGCACCGCCTCGCACCGGGTCGCCCGGCTGCGTCGGATCCAGCTGCCGATCGCGCTGATCGGGGCGCCGCTCGGCTGGCTGTTCAGCGGCATCCCGCTGACCGTGCTGCTGGTGCCGCTGGCGGTGTTCGGCCTGCCCTGGCTGTTCGACGCCACCCGCTCGGACACCGACCGGATCGAGCGCCTGGAGGCGCTGTCCGAGTGGACCCAGCGGATCGCCGACGTGCTGCTGCTCGGCGTCGGCCTCAACCAGGCCATCGTGACCAGCCGGCGCACCGCGCCCGCCGCGATCGAGGCCGAGGTCGGCGAACTCGCCGCCCGGCTGCAGGCCCGCTGGCGGCCGGAGGAGGCGCTGCGCGTGTTCGCCGACAGCATGGCCGACGCCACCGCGGACAAGGTGCTCGCCGCGCTGCTGCTGCGGGCCGGGGACAGCGGTCCCGGCCTGGCCCGGGCGCTGGCCGACATGGCCGATTCGGTGCGCGAGGAGGTCCGCCAGCGGCGCACCATCGAGGCCGACCGGGCCAAGCACCGCACCACCATCCGCTGGCTGGTCGGCATCATCCTGCTGGTCGTGGTGGTGGGCTCGTTCAACACCGAGTACACCCGCCCGTACGGCACGGTGCTCGGGCAGGTCGTGCTCGGCGTGGTCTGCGCGCTGTTCGTCGGCGTGATCGCCTGGATGCGCGCGCTGGCCTCCTACCCGCCGGTGCCCCGGCTGCTGGAGGCGGACCGGCGCGGCGGGCTGTTCGGCGGCGGCGGGGACGTGATCCGCACCCACGTGGTCGGCCACGGCCAGGC
>NZ_BAAAKJ010000071.1:0-1770 GCF_039527695.1 Kitasatospora putterlickiae | reverse complement strand
GCCCCGCGGCCGGGACCGAGGGCGGCGTGCGGCTGTTCGGGGAGGCGCGATGATCTCCCCGTGGTCCGTGCTGGCCGGCGCCGTGGCGGCCGGCGGTGTCGCCATGCTGATCGCCGAACTCCGGCCCGCCCCGCCCGACCTGGGCCAGGCGCTGGACCGGCTGCACCGCACCCCGGCCGAGCGCACCCCCGACCCGGACGAGCGGCCGAGCTGGTTCGACCGGATCGGCGAGCGCTCCGTCACCCTGCGCGGGGTGCGCATCCCCGAGCGGGAACTCGCCCTGATCGGCCGCACCCCGGCCCGGTTCATGGCGCACAAGCTGCTGTTCGCCCTGCTCGGCCTGGCGCTGCCGCCGTACCTGGTGGTGGCGGCCCTGCTGATGAACCTGAACCTGCCGTTCGCGCTGCCGCTGCTGGTCGGGCCGCTGCTGGCCGCCATGCTCTGGTTCGTGCCGGACGCGATCGTGCGCGGCGAGGCCAAGGAGGCGCGGGTCGAGTACCTGCACGGCATCGCCGCCTACCTGGAGCTGGTCGCGATGGAGCGGGCCGCCGACCTCGGCCCGGCCGAGGCGCTGCGCCGGGCCGCGGCG
This sequence comes from Kitasatospora putterlickiae, assembly GCF_039527695.1. Lineage (NCBI taxonomy): Bacteria > Bacillati > Actinomycetota > Actinomycetes > Kitasatosporales > Streptomycetaceae > Kitasatospora > Kitasatospora putterlickiae. The sequence continues at coordinate 1,181 of NZ_BAAAKJ010000071.1, read as the reverse complement.
GTCGGGCGGGGCGCGGTGTTCCGCCGGATCCGCGACGCGCTGGACCGGGCCGCCACCGACCGGCTCCCGCCGTGGGCCGGACTGGACGCGCTGGCCGTGGAGCTGGGCCTCACCCCGCTCCAGGACCTCGCCGACATCATGCGGATCTCCGGGACCGACGGGGCCGCCGTCTACGACACGCTGCGGGCCCGGGCCAAGGGCCTGCGCGGCGAGTTGATGGCCGAGGACCTCGCCCGGGCCAACGCCGACAGCGAGCGGATGGTCGCGCCGGGCTCCGCCCTGACCATGCTGATGACCGTCTTGATCATTTTTCCCGCGCTCTACAAGATGCTCAACTGAACCGCCCTGCCGCGGAGGCCGGCTCCTCCGTCACCACACCACACTCCCTGGGAGCACCTGATGCACGCTCAGCTCAAGACGGTCGTCGGCCGATTGGTCGGAACGGCCCTGTTGCCGCTCCAGTTCGCCCTGACGCTGTTCCACTTCCGGATGGGCCGGGCCAAGGCCGCCCGGGCGCGCGGCGACAAGGGCGCCATCAGCATCGAACTCGCGCTCGCCGTCATCGCGCTGGTGTTCATCGCGGGCCTGGTGACGGTCGCGCTGGTCAACCTGAAGGACAACGTCGTCAAGAAGGTCGAGCAGGACCCGGCCTACCCCCAGGGGGGCGCGGCCACCTGATGACCCGTCGTCGCCGCCTCCGCCGTTCCGACCGGGGGTCGATGAGCCTGAGCCTGGCCATCGTCTTCCCGGTCGTCCTGATCCTGGTCCTCGCCGTCGCCCAGACCGGGCTGTGGTGGTACCAGCGCCAACTCGCGCTCAGCGCTGCCCGCGAGGGCGTCGACGCGGGCCGGACGCAGGGGAACCGGAGCGACGAGCAGAAGAACGAGGCGGCCCGCCGGCAGGCGGAGGACTTCCTCAATCGGCAGGGCAGCCGGGAGCACCGGGTCGGCACGGACGGCAGCTCGCCGGTGCTGATCCGGGTGACCGTGGAGGTGAAGGCGCCGGTGCTGGTGCCGTTCATCACGCCGCCGACCGTCACCCAGTTCGCCGAGGCCCCGCGCGAGCGGTTCGTCCCGCCGGTGGTGGTGGGGCCGTGAGCGCTCGGGTGCGGGGCCGGTCCGCGCGGCCGGCCGGGTGGGCGCGGTGGTTCGCCGCGCGCCGCCCCGTCCGGTCGGCGCGCG
>NZ_BAAAKJ010000070.1:23165-26734 GCF_039527695.1 Kitasatospora putterlickiae | reverse complement strand
GTGGCTCCGGCGGAGCGACCTCCTCCGCCCCGGCGGCCAGCCCGACCGGGCGCCCGTCCTCCCCGGAGCCCGGCCACACCACCCCCGCCCCGACCGCCACCACGGCCCCGGAGCCGACCTCCGCGCCGAGCGCCACCGCGCCCCCCAGCTCGGGTGCCCCGGGCGGCCACTGAGCGCCGATCCGCAGCCCGGCCAGCGCATTTGCCTCCGATCCCCAAGTTCCTCTATGGTGGTAGATCGTTCGTTTGATCCATTTGACTGGCGCCCTAATCCCATCTGGCGCCCTTGGCGCGTTCCGGCGATCCGTGGCTGACCGCATAGAGGCGGTTGTGAAACAGAACCCCGGACTTTGGCGCGTGCCACTTCCGGAAGGTTTTGCATGTCTCTCGTTGACGACGCCCGCTTCGCCATGCCCGCGAGCGAGTCCGCCGCCGATGCCACCACCGTTCCCGCCGAGGCCGACGCCGAGCTGATCGCCGCCGTCGACGCCGCCGAGGACACCACCGCCGACGCCGAGGACACGGCCGTCGACACCGACACCGACGCCGCCGAGGCCACCGACGCCGAGGAGGAGGCCGCCGAGCCGACCATCACCTTCGGCGACCTGGGCCTGCCGGACGAGATCGTCCGCGCCCTCGCCAAGCGCGGCGTCACCACCCCGTTCCCGATCCAGGCCGCGACCATCCCGGACGCCCTGGCCGGCAAGGACGTGCTGGGCCGCGGCCGCACCGGCTCCGGCAAGACCCTCAGCTTCGGCCTGCCGCTGCTGACCCGCCTCGCCGACGGCGAGCGCACCCGCGCCAAGCACCCGCGCGGCCTGATCCTGGTCCCGACCCGCGAGCTGGCCATGCAGGTCGCCGACGCCCTGGAGCCGTTCGGCTCGGTGCTCGGTCTGCGCCTCAAGGTCGTCTGCGGCGGCACCTCGATGTCGAACCAGATCTACGCGCTGGAGCGCGGCGTCGACGTCCTGGTGGCCACCCCGGGCCGACTGCGCGACCTGATCAACCGCGGCTCGGCCAAGCTGGACGACGTCCAGGTCGCCGTGCTCGACGAGGCCGACCAGATGGCCGACATGGGCTTCCTGCCCGAGGTCACCGAGATCCTCGACCAGGTGCCGGCCGGCGGCCAGCGCCTGCTGTTCTCCGCCACCCTGGAGAACGAGATCGACACCCTGGTCAAGCGCTACCTGAACAGCCCGGTCACCCACGAGGTCGACCCGTCGGCCGGCGCCGTCACCACCATGACCCACCACATCCTCGTGGTGAAGCCCAAGGACAAGGCGCCGATCACCAACGCGATCGCCGCCCGCAAGGGCCGCACGATCATCTTCGTCCGCACCCAGATGGGCGCCGACCGCGTCGCCGAGCAGCTCGTCGAGGCCGGTGTGAAGGCCGACGCGCTGCACGGCGGCATGACCCAGGGCGCCCGCACCCGGGTGCTCGGCGACTTCAAGGACGGCTACGTCAACGTCGTCGTCGCCACCGACGTCGCCGCGCGCGGCATCCACGTCGACGGCATCGACCTGGTGCTCAACGTCGACCCGGCCGGCGACCACAAGGACTACCTGCACCGCTCCGGCCGCACCGCCCGGGCCGGCCGCTCCGGCACCGTCGTCACCCTGGTGCTGCCGCACCAGCGCCGCGGCGTCTTCCGCCTGATGGAGGACGCGGGCGTGGAGGCCGGCCGCCACATCCTCGACCACGCCTTCGACGCCGAGGTGGCCCGGATCACCGGCGCCCGCTCGCTGGTCGAGGTCCAGGCGGAGAGCGCGGCCAACATCGCCGGCGCCGCCGAGCGCGAGGTCGCCGACATGACCCGCCAGCTGGAGCGCGCGCAGCGCCGCGCCGCCGAGCTGCGCGACGAGGCCGACCGCCTGTCCGCCCGGGCCGCCCGCGAGCGCGCCGAGCTGGGCATCGAGGACGAGGCCCCGGCCGCCGAGGCCGCGACCGAGGGCACCGAGGCCGAGACCGCCGCCGCCGCGCCGGTGGCCGCCGAGGCCGCTCCCGCCGCCGTGACCGAGGAGCGCGCGCCGTCGTACCGCGAGGCGCGCACCGAGCGTCCGTCGTTCAACCGCGACCGTGACGACCGCGGTGGCCGCTCCTTCGGCCGTGACCGCGACGACCGTGGCGGCCGCTCCTTCAACCGTGACCGTGACGACCGTGGTGGCCGTTCGTTCGGTGACCGTGAGCGTGGCGGTTTCAACCGCGACCGCGATGACCGTGGTGGCCGTTCGTTCGGTGACCGTGAGCGTGGTGGTTTCAACCGCGACCGTGACGACCGTGGTGGCCGTTCGTTCGGTGACCGTGAGCGTGGTGGTTTCAACCGCGACCGTGACGACCGCGGCGGCCGTTCGTTCGGCGACCGTCCGGCCCGTCCCTTCGGTGACCGCGACCGCTCCTTCGGCCGCGACCGCGACGAGCGCGGCGGCAGCAACAACCGTCCGTTCGCCCGCCGCGACGACCACCGCTCCGGCGGCCGTCCGCAGTCCGGTGGCTTCAACCGGGACCGCGACGACCGCGGTGGCCGCTCCGGCGGCTTCAACCGCGACGACCGCAAGCCGCGTTGGAAGAACTGACGCCGCGTAGCACCTGACGCACCCGCGACGGGCCCGTTCCACTCCGGTGGGGCGGGCCCGTCGCCGTCTCCGCGCCGCCGCCGTTGTTCTGCGACCGAGAATAACCAGTGGCGCGGCGCCCGCCCCGTCGCCTACGGTCGGCGGCATGAGCAGCGGACTGCGTGAAGTGGCGGCGGTGAACGAGGGCATCGTCGAACGGGGGGACTACCGCGCGGACGGGGGCGAACTCGTCGAGTTGGCCGGGCGGTTGGCGGCGGCGCGGGCCGGCACGGTGTCCTACGGCCCGGCCGCGCTGGACGCCCTGGTCGCGGCGGGCGGGCCCGGCCCGGTGGCGGCCCCGGGCGCCGTCGAGGTGACGGCCGAGGGCAGCATCGAGGCGGCCCGCCGGCTGGCCGGGGCGGGCGCCGGGACGGTCGGCGTGCTCAACTTCGCCTCCGCGCGGAACCCCGGCGGCGGCTACCTGCGCGGCGCCCGCGCCCAGGAGGAGGACCTCTGCCGCAGCGCCCTGCTGTACACCTGCCTGCTGGAGGCGCCGGACTACTACGAGGCGCACCGGGCCTCCACCGACCTCCGGTACAGCCACCGGGTGATCGTCTCGCCCGGGGTGCCGGTGATCCGGGGCGGGGACGGCCGGCTGCTGGCGGACCCGTACGCCGTCACCTTCCTGACCTCGCCCGCGCCGAACGCGGGCCAACTGGCCCTGCGCGACCCGGAGGGCGTGGACGTCCGGGGCGTGCTCGCCGAGCGGGCCGAGCGGGTGCTCGCGGCCGCCGCCCGGCACGGGGTGCGCGCGCTGGTGCTCGGGGCGTGGGGCTGCGGGGTGTTCCGCAACGACCCGGCCGAGGTCGCGGAGGCCTTCGAGCGGGCGCTGGCCCGCTACGGCGCGGCCTTCGACCGGGTGGTCTTCGCGGTCTGGGACCGGACGCCGGTCTCACCGAACCGGGCCGCCTTCGAGGCCCGGTTCGGCGGTTAGCGCCCGGATCCTCCGGGGCCC
>NZ_BAAAKJ010000070.1:18548-23130 GCF_039527695.1 Kitasatospora putterlickiae | reverse complement strand
CGAGCCGGCCGTCACCACCCCGGTGACGGCGAGGACGGACGGCCAGGCGCCGATCTTCTTCGCCAGCGGGTGCGAGCCGCCGAAGGCCGCCACGTACAGGCCGGTCAGCGCGGCCGCGGCGGGCGCGCCCGAACGCCGGTGCCACTGCGCGGCGGCACCGGCACCGGCCACCGCCAGCACCGCGCCGCCGAGCTGCCGCTTCCCGGTCCACCGGGCGACGCCGTAGCCGCCGACCAGGCCGCTCGCGGCGGTCAGCGCGGCCGGTGCGGTGCTCGCGAGCGCGTTCGGGATCCTCGCCATCGTCGACTCCACTCCTCGGCGGATCCGGTGCGGATCCGCGGCCGGTTCCCGGGGTGCTCCCGGGCTTCCGACCATAACCCGCCGCCCGCGCCGGCCCGTCCGGTCCCCCGGGCTACCGCACCGCCTGCTCGAAGGCCGGCGCGGGCGCGGCGGCCGCCAGCCGGGCCGCGGCCTCCTCCGGCGCCAGGACCCGCTCCAGCCGCAGATCGCCGGGCACCTGCTCGACGAACCGCCCGGCCGCCCAGCTCCGCTCGTACGGCTGCGGGTCCAGGACGAGGGTCCGCACGCCGTCCACCACCGGGATGTCCTCCGGCATGCCCTCGTTCCAGATCCAGCCCCCGTCCGGCGCGACCAGGTTGAAGGCGCCCGTCGCGATGAACCGGCGCCCGTCCAGCCACCGGGTGCGGCTGAGCGCGACCACCTCCGGGTCGGGGCGGGTGCCGGGCAGGTGACCGCCGCCGATCAGTGCCTCGGCGAGCAGCGTGTGCAGCTGGAAGTTGTCGGTCAGGCCGTCCATCCGGAGCAGGTAGCCGGTGCCGCTCGGGCGGTGCAGGACGAGCAGCGGCTCGTCGTCGAGGGCCGCCGCCAGGTGGCGCAGGCCCTTGAGGTCGTGCTGTTCGGAGCGCTCGCGGTAGCGGTCGATCAGCTCGGTGAGCACCTCGGTCACGCCGTCGGCGCGGGCCGCGCGGCGCACGGCGGCGTGCGTGCAGAGGGCGAACGCGGCCCGCCGCCACAGGTCGAGCGTCCACCAGCCGGCCACCGCCCGGTGGGCCTGCCGGGCGTCCGTCCGCCCGGGCCCGGTGAGCCGGGCGTGGGCGTGGCCGGGGTCGTCCCGGTCGGGGTCCGGCAGGGCGTCCTCGCCGGCCCCAGCCCACCGGTCGAGCAGCAGCAGCGCGCCGGCCAGGGACTCGCGCAGCCCGGCGAGCACCGGGTCGGCGCAGGCCGCCGGGTCGGCGCCGCCCTCCACGCAGGCACCGACCATCATCGCCAGGTAGGCGCGGGGGAACAGCGGGGTGTCCATCAGCAGCGCCGCCAGCCGGGGGCCGGCCGCCGCCGACTCCGCCTCCCCGGCGGACCCGAGCTCCCCGGCCACCCGGCGCAGCGCCGCGTCGAAGCGCTCCCCGCCCTCCGGACCGTCCGCCGACCCGGCGACGGCGGCCGCCAAGGCCTCCACCGCCTCGGCGAGAGTGGACCGCTGACTGTTCGACGGCCCGCCGGAGCGGCCGTCCTGCGTGGAATGAGGGTCGAACACCATTCCCCGAACCTTAGGGTGCGGTGGTCGTCGGTGCCGGGTGAGAGACTCGCCCGGTGACCGATCATGAGATCACCGACGGCCTCTACCGGATCCGCAACGTCGCCACCGGCCTGCTGCTGGAGGTCCCCGGTGGCAGCCGCCGCAGCGGGGTGAAGGTGGGACTCGGCGCCGAGGACGGCTCGGACGCCCAGCTCTGGCGGCTGACCGCCGTCCACCCGGGCGGCGCGCTGTTCCACGTCGAGAACGTCGCCGGCGGCAAGCGCCTGGACGTCACCGGCGCCGCGACCGACGACGGCGTGCCGGTCCAGCAGTGGTCCGCCAACGCCTTCGGTGCGCAGGAGTGGCTGGTCGAGCACCATGTCGACGCCCCGGGCACCTACACCCTCACCAGTTTCATCAGCGGCAAGCCGCTCACCGCCCCGGACGGGGACCCGGCGGCCCCCGTCCACCAGTGGGAGGACACCGACTCCCCGGCCCAGTGGTGGCACCTGGAACGGCGGTAGTGCGGCGCCGCTCTCCCGATCTGCCCGGCTACGCCGACAGGTTGGCGCGGAGGGCGTCGAAATCGGCGTCGGTGGCGCCGTGGGCGCGCAGGTAGGCGGGGAGGGAGCCGTGGTGGTCGTGGATCCAGGCGAAGGACGAGGCCAGCAGCTCCGCCGAGATCGGGCGGGAGATCCGCTCGGCGCCGGTCTCGTCGATGTACGGGGTGGGGCCGTCCAGCAGGCCGAGGCCGGTGTTGGAGAGCAGGTAGTCGGCGGTGACGTCGGCCTCGGAGGCGCCCAGCAGGGACTGCACGACGGCGATGGTCAGGCCGGTGCGGTCCTTGCCGACGGCGCAGTGCACGACGGCGGACAGCGTGCCGGGGGTGCCGAGCCGGCGGATCGCGGCGACCAGTGACCGGCCGGCGGTGGCGGCCATGAACGGGTACAGCTCGGCCTGGTCCTCCGGCCAGGGGTGCGTGGTGTCCTGCCGGTCCGCGGGCAGGGTGGGGAGGTGGAGGGACTCGTGGTCGAGGCCGTGCAGCCGGTCGGCGAAGGCCTCCAGCTCCTCGACGCCGCGCAGGTCGATCACGGTGCGCAGACCGAGGGCCTTGAGTCGCAGGGCACCCTCGGGAGTGAGGGTGTGGAAGGAGCCGGAGCGGAACAGCACGCCCCGGCGGAGCGCGCCGACGCCCCCGGCGTCACGGAAGTTGCGCACCCCGGGGATGTCGATGAAGGCGGACTGCACGTCGTCGGTCATGGCCACCACGGTATGGGCGCGGACCGTCCCAGGGGAAGGAGAGGACGGGCCGGGTCTCACCGTCCGCCGGAGACGTCCAGGAACGCGCCCGTGCTGTACGAGGAGGCCGGCGACAGCAGGAAGAGGATCGCCTCCGCGACCTCCTCGGGCCGCCCGCCCCGGCGCATCGGCAGGTTCGGCGCGACCCGGTCGACCCGGCCGGGCTCGCCGCCCAGGGCGTGGATGCCGGTGTGGATCAGGCCGGGGCGCACGGCGTTGACCCGGACGCCCTCGGCGGCGACCTCCAGGGCCAGTCCGCGCGTCATCGAGTCGACGGCCCCCTTCGCCGCCGCGTAGTCCACGTACTCGTTGGGCGAGCCGAGCCGGGAGGCCGCCGAGGAGACGTTGACGATGGCGCCGCCGCGTCCGCCGTGCCGGGTGGACATCCGTCGCACGGCCTGGGCGGCGCACAGGAACGGGCCGGTGATGTTGGCGGCCCAGATCCGGTTCAGCCGCTCCTCGTCGATGTCCTCCAGCCGGCACTGCCGCTCCAGCGTGCCGGCGTTGTTCACCAGGGCGGTGAGCGGGCCGAGTTCGGCGTCGACGGTGTCGAACAGCCGGGCCACCTCGGCACTGCGGGAGACATCGGCGCGGACGGCGAGCGCGGTGCCGCCGTCGGCCCGGATCGTCTCCACCACCGAAGCGGCGGCGGCCTCGTCCGTCCGGTAGTTGACGCACACCCGGTAGCCGCGCCGTCCGGCCAGCAGCGCGGTGGCCGCGCCGATGCCGCGCCCGCCACCGGTGATCAGAACGACGTCGGGCTGCTCGGAACCGTTCGAGGTCGACATGCTCCGCACCCTACCCGCCCGCCCCGCGCGACCGGCGGGCGGGCGGAAAACCGTTCGCCCCGCGCGGCCCCGCCCGGCAGACTCGCGGGGACCGGCCGACGAGAGGAGTCCAGCCCATGTCCACCCCGCCCGGCAGCGTCCTGCTCTCCGGCATCGTCGGCTCGACCGCGTACGGGCTGGCCCACGCCGGCTCCGACGTCGACCGGCTCGGCCTGTTCGCCGCCCCGACCGAGGGCTTCCACGGCCTGCACCGCCCCGCCGAGTCGCACGTCACCACCGCCCCGGACCGCACCCTGCACGAGGCCGCCAAGTGGTGCCGGCTGGCGCTCGGCTGCAACCCCACCGCCTCCGAACTGGTCTGGCTGCCCGAGGAGTGCTACGAGGTCCGCACCCCGCTCGGCGAGGAGCTGATCGCGATCCGCCGCTCCTTCCTCAGCGTCCGGGCCGTCCGCAACGCCTATCTCGGCTACGCCACCCAGCAGTTCCGCAAGCTGCTGACCCGGGACAGCACCGACCCGGCCACCCGCGCCCGGGCCGCCAAACACGCCCGCCACCTGGTCCGCCTCCTCGACCAGGCCGTCCACCTGCACGAGACCGGCCACAACCGGGTCCGGCTGCCCGACCCGGAGCGCGTCCGCGGCCTCGGCGAGCGCATCGCCGTCGAGCCGGCCCGCGCCGAACGCCTGCTCGCCGCCGCCACCGACCGCCTCGACCGCCCGGGCGTCCTGCCCGACCGCCCGGACGAGCGCCCCGCCGACGCCTGGCTCCGCCGCGTCCGCACCGCCCACTGGACGCCCCACCCCCCGGTCGTCCACGCGTGAGCCCGGTCCCACCGGGTAGGATCGCGGCGGCCCGCCGCCACCACCCCGGCCGGGCCACGGGCCGCTAGCTCAATCGGCAGAGCTGCGGACTTTTAATCCGTAGGTTCAGGGTTCGAGCCCCTGGCGGCCCACCAACCCGA
>NZ_BAAAKJ010000070.1:12729-18516 GCF_039527695.1 Kitasatospora putterlickiae | reverse complement strand
CGGAGGTTCCGGGGGGCCGGGCCGCGGTGCGATGCCGGTGGTGCTGGTGGGTCAGGCGAGGCCGCCGGCGGCGGCGATGATCTGGCCGGTGACCCAGCGGGCGTCGTCGGAGGCGAGGAAGGCGACGACGTCGGCGATGTCCTCGGGCTCGCCGACCCGGCCCAGCGGGGTCATGCCGGCGACGGCCGGGAACTGCTCGCGGATCGGGGCGGTCTGGTCGGTGTTGACCAGGCCGGGCAGCACCGAGTTGACGGTGATCTGGCGGGCGCCGAGCTCCTTGGACGCGGCCAGGCCGAGCGCCTCGACGGCGGCCTTGGTGGCGGAGTAGACGCCGAAGCCGGGGAACGGCTGCTTGGTGTAGCCGGTGGAGATGTTGACGATCCGGCCGCCGTCGTTCAGCACCCGGGCGGCCTGCTGGATGGCGTAGAACGTGCCCTTGAAGTTGACGTCGACGACCCGGTCGAGGAGCTCCGGGCCGACCTCGGCGAGCGCGCCGTTGGCGCCCAGGCCGGCGTTGTTGACCAGGATGTCCAGCGAGCCGAAGGCGGCCAGGGTCTCCTTGAAGACCCGCTCCACGTCGGCCGGGACGCCGATGTCGCCCTGGACGGCGATGGCCCGGCCGCCGGCCGACTCGATCGCCTCGACGACGGCCCGGGCGGACGCGGCGTCGCTGTGGTAGTTGACCGCGACCTGGGCGCCGTCGGCGGCCAGTCGCAGGGCGGTCGCCCGGCCGATGCCGCGCGAGGAGGCGGTGACGAGGGCGGACTTGCCGGCGAGCTTCTTGGTGGTGGTCATGGTGATCCGACGCCTTCCGTTCGTGGTGGACGATGTGATTAATGTAGCGGTCGCTACATGCAATCGCAAGCAAGTTGGAGAAGATCGTTCGGGAGCCCGGGGAAGGGCCGGGGCGCGCCCCCGGGCTTCCGAACGCGCCGGATCAGACCGGCAGTTCGACCGACAGGCCGTGACGGAACACGTTCCGCGGGTCGTAGGCGGCCTTGACCTGCTGGAGCCGCGGGTAGTTGTCCTTGTAGTACAGGCGCTGCCAGGGGATGCCCGAGGTGTTCAGCAGCGGGTCGCGGACGTCCGCGTCGGCGTAGTTGATGAACATGCCGTCCGCGAACCCGTTCAGCCCGGGCACGCCGCCGGTCTCGAAGTACAGCTCGCGGAAGAACTGCCGCAGCCACGCCAGGTGGACGGCGTCCTGGGCCGGGTCCGTCCACAGCGCCGCGCACTGGACCTTGAGGATCGAGTCCCGCTGGGCCACCGCGGTGTCGGTGGGGGACCACCGGTTCACCTGGCCGCCGTACGCCGAAACGAGCATCAGCGCACCGGGGTTGAAGTAGTCGGTGCGGGTCAGGTTGCGGTGCATCGCGTCGATCTGGAGCGCCGTGAAGGCCTGCCGCTGGTACCCGGGCTTGCCCTTGAAGCGGTACGTCGGGTCGGGTCCGGTGAACCCGCCCCACTGGGTCGCGTGCAGCCAGGGGACGACCCGTTCCTCCACGACCACCGGGGCGACGCCGACGCCGTTGCCGACGGCGGCGATGTAGTCGTCGAGCATCTGCCGGGAGGTGGACGGCGAACGGCTGGGCGAGGTCGCCGCTCCGGTCGACAAGGGTGTGCTGACCCCGCGGATCGCGGGAGTGCTGCCGCTCGCCGAGGGCGCTGCGGCGCACGCCCGGCTGGAGGCCGGCGGGGTGCGCGGGAAGCTGCTGCTGTCGGTGTGACCGGGCGGGGACCCGGCCGGGCGCGGGTGCCGCGCGCACTCCACCGGCCGGCCGCCCCGCGGTACTGTTGATGTCCGTTTCCCGCTGCCTCGGAACTGCATGTGAATGCATAGGGTGGACGGCGGCCCCGCAGAGGAGCGGTACGCCAGGGCGGGCCGGAGCCGCCGGAGAGGTAGGGATCGTCGATGGGACAGCGACGCGAGAGCGACATCGAGCTGTGGAACCAGCTGGCGGTGCTCGTCGCCGAGGTGGGGACCACCCTGGACCGCAAGCTCACCCGTGAGGCCGGGATCAGCCTCAGCGAGTTCCAGACCCTCAACGCCCTGGCCGCCGCCGAACCCGAAGGGCTGCGGATCCAGCAGCTCGCCGAGGCGCTCGGCCTGAACCAGTCCTCGGCCAGCCGCCTGGTGGGGCGGCTCCAGGGCCAGGGCCTGGTGAGCCGGGGCGTCTCGGAGACCGACCGGCGCGGTGTGCTCGCCCGGATCACCGAGCGGGGCGAGGCGACCGCCCGGCAGGCCCGGGACCTCTTCGACCGCGAGATGGGCCAGGCGCTGGACCTGGCCTCGATCGACGGACGGACGGCGACCGTGGTCGCCCGGCTGCGCTACACCCCCGGCGAACGTCCGCCCGCCTCCTGACCGTCCGCTCCCCGTCCGTCCGTTCCCCGACCGTCCGCGAGGCCCCCCGGCCGGGCTTCCAGTTCGAACGACCGGCAGCGCGAGTCGACGGTCTGCGCGGAGTCCGTGAGGTCCCACCAGAGCACCTGGCGTACCAGCTGCGCACGGGCGGCGCGGGCAGCATCTGTGCGACCATGCCATTACCTTCCTTAGCGAACAGTACAAAAAAGGGGGACGACCATGGCCCGGGGAAGACCCCGCACCTTCGACCGCGCGGCCGCGCTCCGGCAGGCCACCATGCTGTTCTGGCAGTACGGCTACGAGGGCACCTCGGTCGCCGAGCTGACCAAGCGGATGGGGATCAACGCGCCGAGCCTGTACTCCGCCTTCGGGGACAAGCGCGCGCTCTTCGACGAGGTCGTCGAGACGTACGGCCGCAGCTTCGGGAGCTTCGTGGCGGTGGCCCTGGAGGAGGAGACGACCGCCCGCGAGGCCTTCGCCCGGGTCCTGCGGGAGGCGGCCGCCGCCTACACCGACCCCGAGCACCCGGCCGGCTGCCTGGTGATCAGCGCGACCACCAACGTCTCCCCCAAGGACGACGAGGTGGCCGACGCGATGCGGGAGCTGCGGCGCTCCAACCTGGACGGGTTCCGGGAACGCGTCGAGGCGGACGTCGCGGCCGGTCGCCTGCCCGCCGGGACGGACGCCCACGCGCTGGCCGTCTACTACGCGACCGTCGTGCAGGGGATGTCCCAGCAGGCCAGGGACGGGGCCTCGGCGGCGGACCTGGAAGCGGTCGCCGGGCTGGCGATGGCCTCCTGGCCGGCCTGAGGCCCCGTCCGCGGTCCTCCCTTAACTGCAGCGTGCGGGCCTTGAGGCGGCGCGGTGCACGGCCTCCGGCTCCAGCCGCTCCCCGCCCTCGTCGCCCACCACCTCCTCCAGGTGACCGTGGACCACTCCGCCTACGGTGCCCGCTTCCGCTTCCCCCCACTGACCCGCCTCGATTTCGCCCCGGCCGCCAGGCCCCGGCTCCAGCTGGCCGACTGACGCCCGCCCCGCCCCTCACGCGCCTTCGGCGGGGCAGGGCGGGGGCGGCCCGTGGGGGGGGGCGTTGCGGAATCCCCGGCCGGTGCGGCAGGATTCAGGAAAATCGCTTTCTTGAACGGTACATGCGGACTCCGGAGGTCGAACGCGCCGGAAGACCCGCTCGACGATCCGGGAAATCCACCGCCGGACCGGAGCGCGTCAGGGAGGACGGGCGGCCGCGCCGAGCATCCGCAGGAACGCAGACCCGCCGCGCCACGACCCTCCCGCCCTCACGCAAGGAACCGGAGCCATGACCGGCATCCCCGCCATCCCGTCGTACCGGTTACCGGCCGAGGCCGACCTGCCGCCGGCCGCCGTCTCCTGGACCGCCGAGCCGGACCGCGCCGTCCTCCTCGTCCACGACATGCAGCGCTACTTCCTCGCCCCGGTCCCCGAGCGCACCCGGGACGAACTGGTGCGCAACGCGGCCCGGTTGCGCGACCGCTGCGCCGCCCTGGGCCTGCCGGTCGCCTACACCGCGCAGCCGGGCGGCATGACCGACGAGCAGCGCGGCCTGCTCAAGGACTTCTGGGGCCCCGGCATGCGCCCCGCCCCGGAGGACCGCCAGGTGGTGGACGCCCTGGCGCCCGCCGAGCGGGACTGGCTGCTCACCAAGTGGCGCTACAGCGCGTTCTTCCGTACCGACCTGCTGCGGCGGATGCGCGACGCCGGCCGCGACCAGCTGGTGCTCTGCGGCGTCTACGCCCACGTGGGCGTGCTGGCGACCGCCGTCGAGGCCTTCAGCAACGACATCCAGGTGTTCCTGGTCGCCGACGCCACCGCCGACTTCTCCCCGGAGTACCACCGCTCGGCGCTGCGCTACGCCGCCGAACGCTGCGCGCGCGTCACCACGGTCGGGAGGCTGTTCCCGTAGCGGCTGTCCGGGGCGCCCCTGGGCACCCCGGACAGCCACCCTCAGCGGATCCGCGGGTGCTCCACGGCGGCGGTGGAGCGCCGGGCGAACGGCGCGGTGTCGATGCCGCGGTCGGCGCAGAACTCGCGCAGCGAGCCCTGGATCAGCAGGTCGCGGCGGGTCAGCTCGTCCGGTGACGCCGCCCCGAGCATGGTCATCAGCGCCGCCAACTGGTCGAGCCAGGTGGTGAGTTGATCGACCAGCGCGTCCACGCCCCCGTCCATCAGGGTGCGCAGGAAGGTGCCGGACGCCCCGACCCCCCGGGCGCCGAGCGCCAGCGCGCGGGCCACGTCGAGCGGGTGGCGCACGCCGCCGGAGGCCAGCACGGGCAGGTCCACGCCCTGGACGTCCAGCAGGCAGGCGGCGGTGGACAGGCCCCAGCCCTCCAGGTAGCCGTAGTCGCGCAGGTCGCGCCGCCCGTTCTCGATCCGGGCGAAGTCGGTGCCGCCCCGGCCGCCGAGGTCGGCCGCCCGCACGCCCAGTTCACGCAGGGTCAGCACGGTCTCCCGGCTGAGCCCGAAGCCGACCTCCTTGACGATCACCGGGACGTCCACCGCGGCCGCGATCCTTCCGATCCGCGGCACCCAGGCGGAGAACGAGCGGTCGCCCTCCGGCATCACCGTCTCCTGGACGGTGTTGACGTGGATCTGCAGGGCGTCGGCCGCCAGCAGGCCGACGGCGCGGCGCGCGTTCTCCACCGAGGCGGTCGCGTTGACGTTGGCCAGCACGAAGCCGTCCGGGTTCTCCTCGCGCAGCACGCTGAAGGTGCCGGCGCAGGACTCGTCCTTGAAGTACGCGCTCATCGAGCCGGACGCGATCGGCACGCCGGTCCGCCGGGCGGCGATCGCGAGGTCGCGGTTGATCCGTCCGGTCATGGCGCTGCCGCCGGTCATCGCGTTGATGTACAGCGGGACCGGCCAGGAGAGGCCGGCGAAGCCGGTGGCCAGGGAGACCCGCGGCCGGTCGATCCCGGCCAGGGCGTGGTGGACGAACGTCACCTCGTCGAACTGGTTGCGCCCGATGTGGCCGTGCTGCTGCTCGACCGCGAGCCGGACGTGGTCGTCCTTGCGTTGGGAGATCATTCCTCGTTCCCTTTCCGGGGCGGGCGGTGGCGGCGTGCCCTACGTTTCGGCGACCAGCATCTTCTCGGCTGGGCGGCGCCACGGGTAGTGCGACCGGACCGAGGGCGTCCGGGTGGGCGCCGACGCTCCTCGGCGCGGACGGGGCGGCCGGTCCGCCGCCGCTCCCGCCGCCCCGTCCGGCGGGCCGTATTCGGCCGCACGGGGCGGCCCGGTCTGGCATGATGTCCACGGTGTCGGGGTGCTAGCTCAATGGGTAGAGCAGCGGACTTTTAATCCGTAGGTTCAGGGTTCGAGCCCCTGGCGCCCCACCGACACGAAGGCCCGGGCCGGATTCACCTCCGACCCGGGCCTTCACCGTTCCC
>NZ_BAAAKJ010000070.1:12293-12692 GCF_039527695.1 Kitasatospora putterlickiae | reverse complement strand
AGTGCCGCCGAGTACGGTGAGTGCATTGTTCGACTTGATCTGACGATCGGTTTGTATGATCCGAAGTGGGTCTGCTGGGGGACATCGGGCCCGTGTGATGGGCTGCGCGGGGCGCAACCCGGGGGCGTTGGTCGGTTATTGCGACCGTCATATGTGCAACCTCGGGGCCACCTCGGCCGTCTCTCTGTGTGCAACGCGTCCGGACGCAGGGGGCGCGGTGCCCGGTGCTGAAAGGTATACGCATGGCAGGTCAGCGGAGCGAGGGTCCGGCCCGCGGTGACGACGCGCCCGGTGCGCTCACGGCCGACGGAGCGAAGGCCGGCGCGGTGCCCCCGCCGCGACCGGGCGGCCGTGCCGAGGCCCGCCGGGCGGCCCAGGGCGGCCCGGGCGCGGCGGGAG
>NZ_BAAAKJ010000070.1:0-12274 GCF_039527695.1 Kitasatospora putterlickiae | reverse complement strand
GCCAGGGCGGCGGCCCGCAAGCCGAAGTGGGGCGCCAAGAAGATCGTCGCCTGGTCCGCCGCCGGAGTCCTCGTCCTGCTGGCGGGCACCGGCGGGCTGATCTACTACAAGCTGAACGGCAACATCAGGTCCTTCGACGCGGACGCGATCGCCAAGGACCGCCCGCCGGAGGCGCAGGCCGACGCGGACGGCAACAGGCCGGTCAACGTGCTGATGATCGGCTCCGACAGCCGGGGCAAGAACAACTCCGACCTCGGCGGCGGCGAGGCGCACGGCGCCCTCTCGGACACCACGATCCTGCTGCACGTCTACGCCGACCACAAGCACGCCGTCGGCATCTCCATCCCGCGCAACGCGATGGTGGCCATACCGCCGTGCAAGCTGCCCAACGGCAAGTGGACCAAGGGCAGTGCCAGCACGAAGTTCAACGAGGCCTTCTCCACCGGCGGCAGCGACGAGGGCAACCCCGCCTGCACCCAGAACACCGTGGAGAAGCTCACCGGCATCCGGGTCGACCACACCATGGTGATCGACTTCCAGGGCTTCTCGGCGATGACCAAGGCGGTCGACGGCGTCGACGTCTGCCTGCCGGAGGACATCCACCAGGGCGACGTCAACCCGAATCTCGGCAAGAAGGGCGACGTGGTCCTGAAGAAGGGCCCGCAGAAGGTGGAGGGCCAGCAGGCGCTCGACTACGTCCGGCTCCGGTACGGCATCGGCGACGGCTCCGACATCGGCCGGATGATGCGCCAGCAGGCCTTCATCAGCTCGCTGGCCACGAAGATCAAGAAGCAGGGCCTCAACCCGACCACCCTGCTGCCGCTGGCCGACGCCGCCACGAAGTCGCTGACCGTCGACCCCGGCCTCGACACCGCCGACAAGCTGATGTCCTTCGGCCTGTCGCTGCGCAACATCGACATGCACGACCTCAAGTTCGTCACCCTGCCCTGGCGTTACCGTACCGTCGACAAGGACCTCGACATCGTCCAGCCGGACGCCAACAAGCTCTTCGACACCCTCAAGGCCGACCGCACCATCGACGGCCAGAACGCCACCGGCGAGCAGCCCGCCGAGGCGCCCTCGCCGACCGCCCCGGCCACCACCGCCGCCCCCGCCACGACCGCCCCCGCCTCCCCGCTCGCGAGCGAAACGGCCAACAAGAACATCAAGGTGTCCGTCTACACCGGCACCACCGCCACCGGCATGGCCGGCAAGGCGGCCGAGCAGCTCAAGGCGGCCAAGTTCACCGCCACCGCGGTGGGCCGGGCGGACAACACCAGGTACACGACCACGATGGTCCAGTACGCCACCGGGCAGAAGGCGAACGCGGAGAAGGTCGCCGCCCTGTTCCCCGGCTCGACCGTCGAGCCCGGCGGAACGGCGGGCGTCACCGTGATCGTCGGCAAGGACTTCGCGGCGGCCAACGGGGGAGCGGTCGCACCGAGTGCCTCCGGCAGCGCCTCGGCGACCCCGTCCGTGGCCCCCTCGCTGCCCCCCAGCGTCACCGAGAAGGCCCGCTCGGCCGACGACGACATCTGCGGGAAGCTCTCCTACCCCTGATCCACCACCGGCCGTACCGGCCCGGGGCGCGCCGTCCCCGGGCCCGTGCCATGGTGGGCCTGTCGGACACGCCGGGGGAGCAGCAGGCCCGAAAGGCGGAACCCATGGCCGAGATCGCCTTGGAGCTCGACATCGCCGCCCCGCGCGCCGTCGTGCTGGCCGCGCTGACCACCCACGACGGGCTGACCTCCTGGTGGACCACCGACGTGGCGCGGGAGGACGACGTGCTGCTGTTCGGCTTCCCCGGCGTCCCCGAACCGTTCCGGCTGCGGCGCGAGCGCACCGGCCCGGAGCGGGTGGTGTGGACGAACGCCGGCGCCTTCCCGCCGCACTGGGCCGGCACCTGGATCAGCTGGGACCTCGCCGACCGGCCCGACGAACAGGGCCGGCCCGGCCACCGCACCCGGCTGCTGCTGCGGCACGGCGGCTGGCAGCCCGGCAGCGAGGACGGGGTGCCGCTGGTGGCCGGCACCTGGGCGCAGCTGATCGTCCGGCTCAAGGACTACGCGCAGAGCGGCGAGCCGCGGCCGCTCTTCACCGCAGGCGGCCACCACCACGCGCCGTGACCGCCCGCGCGTCCGCCGGTGAAGCCCCGGCGGACGCCGGACCCGCCGGGACGCCGTCCGGTGGCGGGATCGCGGAGGCACGGCGATCGTGGGCGGTGTACGGCCGTCGGCCGCGCGGCCGAACCGTCCGCGCCCCCGGCGGCCGACCCGGCGGACGACCATCGCTTGGAGGCCCAGGAATGCCCGTAGTCACCGCACCGTACAAGCCCGGGACCCCCTGCTGGGTGGACCTGACCGCGAGCGACCAGCAGGCCGCGCTCGACTTCTACCGCGACCTGTTCGGCTGGCAGGGCGAGGTCGGCCCGCCCGAGTACGGCGGCTACGCCGTGTGCTCGCTGAACGGCAAGCCGGTCGCCGGGATCATGGCGCGCTCCACCCAGGAGGGGCAGCCGCCGTCCCCGGTCAGCTGGACCACCTACCTGGCCGCGGACGACGCGGACGCCGCCGCGCAGGCCGTCGCCGGCGCCGGCGGCACGATCATCCACCCGGTGATGGAGGTCGGCGGCACCGGCCGGATGCTGGTCGCCGCGGACCCGACCGGCGCGGTGTTCGGCGTCTGGCAGAAGCTGGACTTCATCGGCGCGGGCATCGTCAACGAGCCCGGCGCGCTGGTCTGGAACGAGCTCAACACCACCGACACGGACGCGGCCGGCCGGTTCTACCAGCAGGCGTTCGGCCTGCGCCCGGGGACCATCCAGGGCATGGACGGGTTCTACTCGCTCAACGTCGGCGACCACACGGTGGGCGGCATGCAGCCGGTCGCCGAGTACCTGGCGCCGGGCACGCCCTCGCACTGGATGACCTACTTCTCGGTGGACGACACCGACTCCACGGTGGACGCCCTGGTCAAGGCGGGCGGCTCGGTGATCCAGCCGCCGTTCGACATGCAGGCCGGGCGGATGGCGGTGGTACGGGACCCGCAGGGCGCGTCCTTCGCGGTCACCTCCACCCCGGACTCGCCCTGAGTCCCGGCCGCCGCCGGCGATGACGAACCGCACCGCCCGTTCCCGCGACGCGCCGCCGGGAATGGGCGGTACGCCGCGCGAGGACGGGTAAGACTGCACCCATGCTGGGGCTACCGGACGACATCCGCGCTTTCCTCTTCGACCTCGACGGGGTGCTCACCCAGACCGCCACGGTGCACGCCGCGGCCTGGAAGGACACCTTCGACGCCTTCCTGCGGGCCGAGGCCGCCCGCACCGGCGGGCCGTTCACCCCGTTCGACGCCGTCGCCGACTACGACGCCTACGTGGACGGGCGGCCGAGACTCGACGGCACCCGCTCCTTCCTGCGCAGCCGGGGCGTCGACCTGCCCGAGGGCACCGACGCCGACCCGCCGGGCGCCCGCACCGTGCACGGCGTCAGCCGGGCCAAGAACGACACCGTGCTGCGGATGATCCGCGAGCAGGGCGTCGCCCCGTACGACGGCTCGGTCGCCTACGTGCGCCGGCTGCGCGCGCTCGGCCTGCCCACCGCCGTCGTCTCGTCCAGCGCCAACTGCCGGGACGTGCTGCGCGCGGCGGGCATCGAGGGCTTCTTCGACGTGATCGTGGACGGCGTGGTCGCCAAGCGCGAGGGGCTGCCGGGCAAGCCCGCGCCGGACACCTACCTGGCCGCCGCCCGGGCGCTGGGCGTCGAGCCCGCGCACGCCGCCGTGTTCGAGGACGCGCTGGCCGGGGTCGCCTCCGGCCGGGCGGGCGGCTTCGGCGCGGTGGTCGGGGTGGACCGCACCGGTCAGGCCGCCGAACTGCGCCGCGACGGCGCCACCGTGGTCGTCCGCGACCTCGCCGAGCTGATCCCCGACCACCCCGAGGAGGCGTCGGCATGACCGGGCAGGAGCGTCAGGAACGCAAGGAGGGCCACGAGCAGCCCTTCGCCGTCGACCCGTGGCAGGTCGCCGAACACGGCCTCGACCTCACCTCGCTGGCCCGCGCCGAGTCCGTCTTCGCGCTCTCCAACGGCCACATCGGCCTGCGCGCCAACCTCGACGAGGGCGAGCCGCACGGCCTGCCCGGCACCTACCTCAACGGCGTCTTCGAACTGCGCCCGCTGCCGTACGGCGAGGGCGGCTACGGCTACCCGGAGTCCAGCCAGAGCGTCATCAACGTGACCAACGGCAAGATCGTCCGGCTGCTGGTGGACGACGAGCCGTTCGACCTGCGCTACGGCGAACTGCTCAGCCACCGCCGTTGGTTGGACTTCCGCGAGGGCCTGCTGCGGCGATCCGCCGAGTGGACCTCCCCGGCCGGGCGGACCATCAAGGTCGACTCCACCCGGCTGGTCTCGCTCACCCAGCGCGCCGTCGCCGCCGTCGAGTACGCCGTCGAGGCGGTGGACGGCCCGGTGCGGATCGTGCTGCAGAGCGAACTGGTCGCCAACGAGCAGCTGCCCGGCGGCCCCGAGGGCGACCCGCGGGCCGCCGCCGTGCTGGAGGCCCCGCTGCTCGCCGAGGCGCACCACTCCGGCGGGACGAAGGGCGTGCTCGTCCACCGCACCCGGTACAGCGGCATCCGGGTCGCGGCCGGCATGGACCACGTGATCGAGGGCCCGGAGCGGCTGGACACCGTCGCCGAGTCGGAGGCCGACCACAGCCGGATCACCGTCACCACCGTGCTGCACCCCGGCCAGCGGCTGCGGCTGGTGAAGTTCATCGCCTACGGCTGGTCGGCGACCCGTTCGCTGCCCGCCGTCCGGGACCAGGTAGAGGCGGCGCTGACCGCCGCCCGGTACACCGGCTGGGACGGCCTGGTCGCCGAACAGGCCGACTTCCTCAAGGAGTTCTGGGACGTCAGCGACGTCGAGATCGAGGGCGACGTCGAACTCCAGCAGGCCGTCCGGTTCGCGATCTTCCACGTGCTCCAGGCCGGCGCCCGCAGCGAGGAACGCGCCATCCCCGCCAAGGGGTTGACCGGTCCCGGCTACGACGGGCACAGCTTCTGGGACACCGAGGCCTTCGTGCTGCCGGTGCTCACCTACTGCCTGCCCACCGCCGTCAACCAGGCGCTGCGCTGGCGGCACACCACGCTGCCGCTGGCCCGCGACCGCGCGGCCCAACTCGGCCTGGCCGGTGCGGTGTTCCCGTGGCGGACGATCCGCGGCGAGGAGTGCTCCGGCTACTGGCCGGCCGGCACCGCCGCCTTCCACATCGGCGCGGACATCGCGGCCGCCGCCGCCCGCTACGTCCGGGCCACCGGGGACGCCGAGTTCGAGCGCGAGTACGGACTCGAACTGCTCGTCGAGACCGCCCGGATGTGGCGCTCGCTGGGACACCACGACGCCGCCGGACGGTTCCGCATCGAGGGCGTCACCGGCCCCGACGAGTACAGCGCCATCGCCGACAACAACGTCTACACCAACCTGATGGCGCAGACGAACCTGCGCGCCGCCGCCGAGGCCGCCGCCCGCCACCCGCGCGAGGCCGCCCGGCTCGGCGTCGACACCGAGGAGACCGCCGCCTGGCGGGACGCCGCCGCCGCGATGTTCATCCCGTACGACGAGAACCTCGGCGTCCACCCGCAGGCCGACGGCTTCACCGACCACCAGGTCTGGGACTTCGAGAACACCCCGCCGGAGAACTTCCCGCTGCTGCTGCACTACCCGTACTTCGACCTGTACCGCAAGCAGGTCGTCAAACAGGCCGACCTGGTGCTCGCCATGCAGGTCCGCGGCGACGCCTTCACCGACGAGCAGAAGGCCCGCAACTTCGCCTACTACGAGCGGCTGACCGTCCGCGACTCCTCGCTCTCCGCGTGCACCCAGGCGGTGATCGCCGCCGAGGTCGGGCAGCTCGACCTCGCGTACGACTACACGGCCGAGGCCGCCCTGATGGACCTGCACGACCTCGGCGGCAACACCCGCGACGGCCTGCACATGGCTTCGCTCGCCGGGGCCTGCATCGCCCTGGTGGCCGGCTTCGGCGGGCTGCGCGACCACGGCGAGGTGCTCTGGTTCCGGCCCCGGCTGCCCACCGGGATCATGCGGCTCGGCTTCTCGATGATGGTCCGCGGGCAGCTGCTGGCGGTGCGGATCGACCACGACGAGACCACGTACACGCTGCGCCGGGGCGAGGTGATCCACCTGCGGCACGACGGCGAGACGGTCCAGGTGAAGGCGGGCCGCCCGGTCTCGGTGCCCACCACCAACCCGCCCGCCCAGGAACGGTGCAGCCAGCCCCCGGGCCGCGAACCCGCCCGCCGCCAGGCCCAGGCAGGCCTCTCCGCCGGCCGCATCACCTCCGGCCCCGACCACCTCGCCGCCGAGTAACCGCCCACCGCGGGCCACCGCCCCCCTCACCCGTCCGGCCCACCCCGGGTGCGGGGGGCCCGCCGGCGGCGGACGGTGCTGGTGTCGTGCGTCCCCGGTGTCAGGAGATCCCCGTGGTGAGTGTGGCCGAGCAGATGGTGGCGGTGCTCCGGCAGGCCGGGGTGGAGCGGGTCTACGGCGTGGTCGGCGACAGCCTCAACCCCGTCGTGGACGCGATCCGCCGGGCGGAGGGCATCGGCTGGGTGCACGTCCGCAACGAGGAGGCCGGCGCCTTCGCCGCCGCCGCCGAGGCCGAGCTGACCGGCCGTCTCGCGGTCTGCGCCGGTTCCTGCGGCCCCGGCAACACCCACCTCATCCAGGGCCTCTACGACGCCCAGCGCAGCGGCGTCCCCGTCCTCGCCCTCGCCTCGCACATCCCGTCCGGCCAGATCGGCACCGGCTTCTTCCAGGAGACCCACCCCGAGCGGGTCTTCACCGACTGCAGCAGCTGGTGCGAGATGCTCTCCGCCCCCGGCCAGCTGCCCCGCCTGCTGCGCGTCGCGATCCAGCACGCCCTCGGCGCCCGCGGCGTCTCCGTGCTGGCCTTCCCCGGCGACGTCGCCGCGCTCTCCGCCGCGAACCCCACCGGCAGCAGCCACTTCCTCACCGAGCAGGCGGTCGCCGCCCCGCCCTGGTCCCAGGTGCAGGAGCTCGCGCGGGTGCTCAACGCCGCGCGCCGGGTCGCGCTGTTCTGCGGCGCCGGGGTGCGCACCGCGCACGCCGAGGTGATGGAGGCCGCGGCCGCCCTGCACGCGCCGGTCGGCCATTCCCTGCGCGGCAAGGAGTGGATCCAGTACGACAATCCGTACGACGTGGGAATGAGCGGCCTGCTCGGCTACGGCGCCTGCCACGAGGCCCTGCACGCCGCCGACGCCGTCGTGCTGCTCGGCACCGACTTCCCGTACGACTCCTTCCTCCCCCAGGTCCACACCGTCCAGATCGACCACGACGCCACCCGGCTCGGCCGCCGCACGGCCCTCGACCTCGCGGTGCACGGCGACGTCTCCGCCACCCTGCGCGCGGTGCTGCCGCTGCTGGAGCAGAAGACCGACCGCTCCTTCCTCGACGACATGCTGCGCCGCCACTGCCGCGCCCTGGAGGACGTGGTCGGCGCGTACACCCGGGACATCGAGAAGCACCTGCCGATCCACCCCGAGTACGTGGCCTCGGTGCTGGACGAGGTGGCCGCCGACGACGCGGTGTTCACCGTCGACACCGGTATGAACAACGTCTGGGCCGCCCGCTACCTGCAGCCCAACGGCCGCCGCCGGGTGATCGGCTCCTTCCTGCACGGCTCGATGGCCAACGCCCTCCCACACGCGATCGGCGCCCAGCTGGCCTTCCCCGGGCGGCAGGTGGTGGCGATGGCGGGCGACGGCGGGCTGTCGATGCTGCTCGGCGAGCTGCTGACGGTGGCCCGGCACCGGCTGCCGGTGAAGACGGTGGTCTTCAACAACGGCGCGCTCGGCATGATCAAGCTGGAGATGCTGGTCTCCGGCTACCCGGAGTCGGAGATCGACAACGGCGACGTCGACTACGCCGGGATCGCCCGCGCGATGGGCATCCCCGCCAAGCGGGTCACCGAGCCGGCGAGGGTGCGGGAGGTGCTGGCGGAGGCGCTGGAGCGGCCGGGACCGGCACTGGTGGACGTGGTCACCGACCCGAACGCGCTGTCCATCCCGCCGCACATCACCGCCGCCCAGCTGAAGGGCTTCGCGCTGGCCGCGAGCCGTACGGTGCTCTCCGGTGGCGTCGGCCGGATGATCGATCTGGCCCGGTCCAACCTCAGGAACATCCCCCGTCCGTAGGTGCCCGACGCGGGCCTTGCCTGTGAGGCAAAAAAATTGCCCACGCGGCACGCGGGGTGTCCACTGGACACATGACCACCAGCCCAGCCGGTCCGCCCGAGGCTTCCGCCGCCCCCGCCGTTCCCGACGCCGCCCCCGCCGGCGCGCACGAGACGCAGGAGGTGGCCGGCCTCGCCGCCAGGCTGCGCGACCACCGGCTCAGCAGCCGCCTCACCCTGGAGGTCGCCGCCGCCCGGGTCGGTCTCTCCCCAGCCTACTTGTCCCGACTGGAGACCGGACGCCGGCAGCCCTCGCTGCCCGTCCTGCTCGGCCTCGCCCGCGCCTACGGCACCTCCGTCTCCGGCCTGCTCGGCGAGACCTTCACCGAGCCGGACCCGGTGGTGCGCGGCGGCGCGATCGAACCCGGCCGCGCCGGGGGCTGGGGATACCGCCGGACCGGCGCCCCCGGCCGGGCGATGCAGGCGCTGCGCGTGCACGTCCCCCCGGGCGTGCAGGACGCGGTGGTCCGCGTCCACCCCGGCGAGGAGTGGCTGTACGTCCTCCAGGGCCGGCTGAAGCTGACCCTCGGCGAACGCGTCCACCTGCTGGAGGAGGGCGACTCCGCCCACTTCGACTCACTCACCCCGCACTGCATCGCCGCCGACTCCTCGTCCGGGGTCGACCTGCTCTTCATGCACACCCTGCTGCAGAGCCCCGGCGGCGAACTCTGCCTCGGCGGCGGCCCCGCCGCCCCGCACCACTGACCCGACGTCAGGAAACCCGGAGGAGAACCCCGATGGCCGAGACCGCCGCCACCCCCGTGCCGGACACCAATGCCGACGGCGCCCCGAAGACCATGGACGCGGGCAAGTGGGCCAACCGCCGCGTCTACCACCGCCTGGTGATCTACACCGCCGGCATCCACGCCTTCGCCGGCTTCATCATCCTGCTGTTCGAACTCGGCAGCCGCAACAAGTAGCCGGACCACCCCGCCGCCCCGCCGCCCCGGCCGCCGGATCCACCCCGGCGGCCTACGGGTTCGACGCGACCGGCCTCCGGTGCCCAGACCTGCCTCGGCCGCGTCGCCAACGCCGGGCTTGCCGTGCGGGCCGTCCCGGCCGCGACGCGCGGCGGCCTACGGCCCGCACGCCTCTTTCAGCTTTAGCGGCCCTGGCCGACGAGCCATGGCCCGCCGCCCCGCAGCCCTACTGCCCCGGCGGGAGGCCCTCCCCTCCCAGGCGCCTGGCGCCTGACCGCGGCCGGTCTCGGTCCTTCGTGGCCTCGCGCCGGCCCGGTGGATTGGGCCTTCGTCCCGCTTGCGTCGGCTGGTGCCGGACGGCGGTTTCGGGCCGCGTGAGGTACCTCGTGGGGTGGTCGGCTCGGCGGCTCTGGGCCGCGTGCGGGGGCGGTTGGTGAGCCGGCCCTTCGTCCCGTCTTCGTCGCCGGCCCGGTGGCCTGGGTCTGTCGGGCGGCGGAGGTGGGGTGGCGGTTTCGGGGCGTGCACGGCGGGTCTGGCGGGGTGGCCTCAGGTGGGGCGGAGCAGGTCGCAGAGGGCGGTGAGGGCGGCGGGGAAGGCGTGGTCGGGCGGGGTCGCGTAGCCGACGACCAGGGCGGGCGGGGCGTCGGCGGGGGCGTTGTCGGTGAGGTACCAGCCGAGGCTGGTGAGGACCAGGCCGGCGGCCCGGGCGCGGTCCATCAGTTCGGCCTCCGGGCTGGAGCCGGGCGGCAGTTGGAGCACGGCGTGCAGTCCGGCGGCGATTCCGGTGACCTTCACGTGCGGGGCCCGTTCGGTGAGTGCGGCGACCAGTTGGTCCCGGCGGCGCCGGTAGTGCAGCCGGCAGCGCCGGACGTGCCGGTCGTAGCGGCCGGAGGTGATCAGTTCGGCGAAGGTGAGCTGGTCGAGCACCGGGCTCATGGTGTCCGCCAGGGCCTTGCGCCGGGCGACCGGTTCCACCAGTTCGTCGGGCAGCGCCAGCCAGGCCAGCCGCAGGCCGGGTGCCAGGCTCTTGGCGGCGGTGCCGCCGTAGACCACGCGGTCCGGGTCGAGCGCCTGCATCGCGCCGAGCGGCTGCCGGTCGTAGCGGAACTCGCCGTCGTAGTCGTCCTCGATCACGTACCCGTCGTACTCGCGGGCCCAGCGGACGGCGGCCGCCCGGCGATCGGCGGCCAGTGCCGCGCCGGTCGGGAACTGGTGCGCGGGGGTGAGCAGTACCGCCCCCAGCCGGTCCGCCTCCAGTCGGTCCGCCTCCGCTTCGCGCGCCTCCGTGTCCGACAGTTCCGCCAGCAGGTCCGTCCGCGCGCCGGAGTGGTCCAGCGGCAGCGGCGCGAGGCCGAGCCCGGCCGCTCGCAGGACGTGCCGCTGCGGCGGTATCCCGTACGACTCGACGGCCACCCGGCCCGCCCCGCGTTCGCGCAGGGCGGCGGCCAGCAGGCCGAGGCCCTGGCCGAAGCCGGCGCAGATCAGCAGCCGTTCCGGGTCGGTGCGCACGCCCCGCACCCGGGCCAGGTAGTCGGAGAGTGCCCGCCGCAGCTCGATCCGCCCCAGCGGCGAGCCGTAGTCGAAGGCCTCGTGCGGTGCCACGGCCAGCGCCCGGCGGGCACTGGCCAGCCAGGCGCTGCGCGGGAACAGCGAGAGGTCGGGGCGTCCGGCGAGCAGGTCGTGCCGCCCGGTGGGGCGGCGGCCCGCCCGCACCTCGACGGCGCGCCCGGCCGGCCGGGGCGCGGCGCGTTCGGCGACCGTCGTCCCGGAGCCTTGCCGGGAGCTGAGCCAGCCCTCGGCGGTCAGTTGCCCGTAGGCCTCGACGACGGTGTTCCGGGCGATCCCGAGGTCCTCGCCGAGCGCCCGGGAGGACGGCAGCCGGGTGCCGGGCGCGAGCCGCCCGTCCTGGACGGCCTCGCGCAGCGCGTCCTCCAGGGCCGCGCGCAGCCCGGCCCCGGCGGCGCGCCGTTCGCCGAGGTCGAGGTGAAGGTCGCCGCCGAACGCGGTCCAGGGGGCGGTGTCACGCGCGGTGTCACGCGCTGTGCCACGCGCGGTGTCACGGATGGGGCCGGAGGCGGTTCGGGGACGGCGGCTCATGGCGGGATTATCGCCGCAACCCCCGCGGCCTCCGGATGTCCGATACATTGCGCCGGACGCAGGACCGCGGTGGGGGTGGCGAACATGGCGTACCAGTACGGGAGTTCATCGGTTCCGCAGCGAAGACGACGGCCCGGGCGCGGGGGCTGCCTGACCGTCCTGACGCTGCCGCTGTTCGGCGTGCTGCTGGGCTATCCGCTCGCGGTGCCGGTCGTGATCCCCGCCCTGATGCGGGCGCAGACCCCGCCGCAGCACACCACACCCGGCCAGGTGGCGGTTCTGGTCGGCATCGCGTACGCGGTCGCCCTGCTGGTGGACTGGCTGGCGGGCCGGCACCGGCGGCCGGTCGCCCGGTGGGTGGTGCCCGCGCGGGCGGCCGTGCTGACCGCCGCGTGCTCGCTGGTCGCCCATCTGGTCGGCGCGTACCTGGTGCCGGGGGTCTTCGGCGCGGACCAGGACCCGGCCGCGGCGAACGGCTACGCCCTGCAGTGCCTCGTGGTGGGCGTGTTCGCCTGGTTGTGGCGGGTGGGTGTCCGCTCCTGGGCCGGGGACCTGGTGGAGCGTCCGCGGCCCCGGCGGACGGCGCCGACGTCGTCCCGGGGCGGCACCACGACCGCGACCCGCCCGGCGGCGGGGGAGGTGTGGGTGGCGATGGTGCCGTTCCGGGACCGCGCGGAGGCGGCCCGGCACTACTGCGTGGTGGTGGGCGCCCGGGCCGGGTACGCGGAGGTCCTGCAGATCACCAGCAAGGACAAGGACCACCGCGCCGACTTCATCCGGATGGAGAACGAGGGCTGGGACCGCACCGGCAAGCCGTCCTGGGTGGAGATCGGGATGACGCCGCGCCGGGTGCCGTACGAGAGCTTCCTCTCCGACCACCCGCAGGGCCCGTGCCCGCCGCGGATCTGGCAGGAGATCCAGCGCCGTCAGGCCGCCCTCGGCGCGGCCCGTCCGCCGCGCCCGCCCCGTCCGCCGCGCCCGCG
>NZ_BAAAKJ010000069.1:0-10256 GCF_039527695.1 Kitasatospora putterlickiae | reverse complement strand
CGACCCGGCAGCCGAGCGGGCCGACCGCGGCGGCCAGCGCGGCGGCGCCGCCGGGGCAGTCGAGCAGCGGGCCCGGCAGGGCGGCGATCCCGGCGCGGGTGAGGCCGAACAGGTCGCAGTACTCGTCCAGCGAACGGGAGGTGACCAGGAATCCCGGCGGGACCGGGGCGCGGGCGGTTCGATCGGTCATCGCGGCCATCCGACCACGCAGCACGAAGGCCCGCCCCCGGGGGCGTCCAGGCGGGTGGACGGGACCGGGTGCGGGCCTTCGGGGTGTCGGAGCAGGACGGCCGGAGCCGGGGTCAGCCGCCGAGCAGGCCCCGGGCGGCGAGGCGGTTGACGTTGGTCAGGCCGCGCACCAGCTGCGGGGTCAGGAAGACGAACAGCATCCCGAGCAGGCAGACGCCCGCGATCTGCAGCGGCGACTCGATGAAGTACTCGTGCCGGACGCCGTCGTCGCCGGTGAAGTCGACGACCCGGTAGCCCGGCCAGTCGACGTAGCGCGGGAACACCCAGTGGTAGACGGGGTAGAGCGCGAGCGTCCAGCCGACGCAGAGGAAGACCAGCGACAGCACCATGCTGAGGATCGCCCACGGGAACATCACCACCTGGTACAGCACGGCCTTCCAGCCGGCCGCGTCCGCGAGGCGGGCGGTGATCGCGCCCCAGGCGCCCGGCCGGACGGCGCGGACCGGCGCCGGCGCGGACACGTCGAGGGCGAGCATGCCGCGCACCCGGGCGCGCTCCAGTGCGCCGAAGCCGCGGGCGAAGGTGGTCAGCGCGGCCAGCACCGGCAGGCCGAGCACGGTGACGAAGGTGCCGAGGCCGAGGGAGAACAGCGCGACGGCGACGGTGAAGCCGACCACCGCGACCGGCAGGCCGGTCAGCGTGTAGCCGACCTCGCGGTAGAAGTAGGAGGTGAACGGGGCCCGCCAGGCGTACGGCGGCTCCTCGATGCGGCGGGCGACGGGGTGGCGCTCGCCGCCGCCGTCGTACGCGTCGTACTCGTTGCGCTGCATGCTGTGGCTGCTCATGGCCGGTCTCGGTCCCTCGGGTCGGTCGCGGTTCGGGCTCGGGGTCTGTCCTGCTGACTCCCACAGCCTGTCAAAGCGCGCCCGGGGCGGACATCCGGCTCCCCGGCGAACCGGGGGTGGGGTTATCCCCCCTGAACAGCGCCCCCGGCCGGCGTGTCCTCGGCGAGCAGCGCGTACTGGTAGGCGTCGCGCCAGCCGTCGTGGCGCCGGTAGTCGTGCCGGACCCGGCCCTCCAGCCGGAAGCCGGCCCGGGTCAGCACCCGGATCGAGGCGGCGTTGTCGACGTCCACCCGGGCCTCCAGCCGGTGCAGGCCGAGCGGGCCGAAGGCGAGGCCGCGCAGCAGGGCGACGATCTCGCCCGCGTAGCCGAGGCCCCAGACGTCGCGGCGCAGCGCGTAGCCGAGGTGGGCGGCGCGGTTCGCGACGAGGCCGAGCGCGGCGTTGCCGATCGGGACGGCGCGGGCCGGGTCGTCGGCGTCGGCGAGGCGGGTGACGGCCAGCCGGTAGACCGTCCGGTCCTCCTTCTCCGCCTCCTCCAGGAACTGGGCGACCTGGTCCGCGCAGGTCTCGTGGTCGCGCGGGGCGAAGGGGAGGTAGCGGGTGGCCTCCGGGTCGCCGAACACCGCGTGCAGCGCGTCCACGTCCTCGGGGGTCTGGTGGAACTCTCGGATGGCCAGCCGGGGCCCGGTGAGTCGGACGGGAACCATGGCTCCCGACCCTATCCCCGACCAGCGGTTACGGTTCGTGGTTATGGAAGACGAAGACCTGCGGCTCGCCCCGCGCACCAAGGCCGCCGAACTGCTCGCCTGGGCGGAGGCGGAGGGCCGCGAGCCGGTCGCCGAGGGCCCGCTGCGGGCGGTGCTGGCGCTGCTGGAGCTGGGCGGTGGCAGGATGCACGACGGCTGGCCCGAACTGACCTCCGCGGTGGTGGAGCACCTGCTGTACGAACGCCTGTACCTGTACGTCCAGCCGGAGCCGGGGCAGGACCCGCTGGCGTACGGCGCGGCGGTGCGCCTGCTGGTCGACCACCAGCGCGCGGCGAAGCGGCTGAACGCCAAGCGGCAGGAGCGGCTGCACGCCGAGGCCGAGTGGCAGGGCGAGGTGGCGGCCGGGCTGCTGCGCCGGGCGGACCTGGTGACCTGGCCCCGGCTGTACGCGCTGCTGCTGCGCGCGGCCGGGGTGGACACCGGCGACGAGGCGGCGGTGCGGGCCTGGCTGGAGGGGTTCCGGGAGCTGTCCGCCCAGGAGCGTTCGGCGGCGTTCACGGCGCTGGAGGCGGACGGCGTGCTGGAGCCGGTGGACGACGGGGGCTGGGACGGCGGGGCCCGGACGCTGGCGGTCGGGATGGCCACCGACGGCGCGCGGCGGCTGCTGGAGCAGGGGCTGATGGAGCGCAGCTACCGGAACCTGGCGGAGCTGACGGCGCTGGGCCGGCCGATGCCGGAGGAGCTGGCCGGGGACTTCGGGGCGTTCGAGGAGGCCGCGGTCCGGGTGGCGCTGGAGCTGGCCGGCGGGTGGACGGTGCCGGGGCTGCCGCGGCTGCTGGTGGAGGAGTACCCGGAGCTGGCGCCGGAGCCGGGGCAGGCGGAGATCGACGCCTATCTGGCGGGGCTGGAGCCGACGGAGGACGAGGCGGAGTAGCGCCGGTGCGGCGGGAGCGTGGATTCGAGCCACCGTGCGGTCAATTCCGGTACTCATCGAGGGCTTTGGGGCCGATCAGGCGCGATGGGTCGGGCACGGTGACATCATCCGGCACGTGAAGCGTGACATGTCACATGCGCTACACGGCTCCTCTTGCCACCGTCTTCCGAAGGAGAGAACCCTCATGAAGCGATTCGCAGCCGTCCTGGCGACCGGTGCCACGCTGTCCTCGCTCGGTGTCGTGGGCGCCACCGAGGCCACCGCGCGGACCACGGGCACGGCGGCGACCACCACGGCCGCCTCGACGTCCACCTGTGCCAACGGCTTCGCCGGCGTGCTCCAGAACCGGGTCTGCATCACGGTCGACGGCACCACCGTCACGGCCGGCGGCTACACGACGCCGACCACCACCTGGACCGCGCAGGACGCCTCCTACACCCTGACCCTCGGTGTCGTCGGCGGCGCCTCGCTCGGCACCGACACCGGCAGCGGCATCCTCCCGCCCGGCGGTCGCGGGTTCGGCTACCTCGCGGCCACCGCGCCGTGCGGCTCCACGGTGACGGCCACCCTGCTGACCACCACCTGGGGCTTCGGCGCGACCGCGACCGTCACCGCGCCCGTCACCTGCTGACGCCCTGACAGCGCGGTGCCCCGCCGGACCGCGTCCGGCGGGGCACCGCGTCGTGGGCCGGGAGGCGTCAGGGGGCGACGCCGCGCTGCTCGAACCAGGCCTCCGGGTCGACGGGGGCGCCGCCGCCGGGGCGGACCTCGACGTGCAGGTGGGCGCCGGTGACGTTGCCGGTCGCGCCGACCTTGCCGATCTGCTGGCCGGGGACGACCTTGCCGGAGCCCTTGATGATCGAGGAGAGGTGGCAGTACCAGATCTCGGTGCCGTCGGGCAGCGTCTCGACGATCCGGTAGCCGTAGGCGCCGGCCCAGCCGGCCGAGGTGATGGTGCCCTGGCCGACCGCGTAGACGGGCTCGCCCTGGTCGGCGGCGAAGTCCAGGCCGGTGTGCAGGTGGGACCAGTAGCGGGCGCTCTGGCCGTAGTGGGCGGAGAGCCGGTAGTCCTTCACCGGGAGCTTGATCGCGGCGAGCTTGGCCTTCTCGGCCTCCTCGGCGGCGCGCTTGGCCTGCTCCTGCTGGGCTATCTGGGCGGCGCGCTTGGCCTCGGCCTCCTGGGCGGCCTGGACGCGGGCGTTCTCCTCGGCCGCGGTGCGCTGGCTGTCGGCCTGCTGCTGGATGCGGGCGGCGAGGGCGAGGCCGGGGTCGGCGGAGAGCGCGACCGGCTGCTCGTCGGGCGCCTCGACGGCGGGCGCGGCGGCCGGGGTGGCGGAGGCGAAGCCGGTGGCGCCCAGGGTGGCGGCGACGGCGGTGACGCCGAGCAGGGGAGCGGTGCCGCGGGACTGACGGGGCATCCGGTGCCGGCTGGTTTCGGCGGCCGGCGGGGCGCTCTCGTCGGCCGGGGCGCCGAACGGGCCCTGCCCGGTGAACGGGCCCGGATGGTCGAGCAGCCGGGTACCGGAGCCGGACGGATGTGCCGGGGTGTGCGTCGACGCCACGGAGGCGCGCTCCTTTCCTTCCTTCGCGCCTACCGGGTTAGCTGACGGGTTCGGAGCAGGAAGGTCTCCTACGGCTGGGCCTGGGCCTGGCCGATTCACCCCAAGGAACGTGGTTCCCCGGCTCCCTGGCCTGCCCGAGGGCCGGCCGGCGGGATTAGGCGACGGCGCACGGTGCCGTCTGGGTACGGCGTTGCGGACCGCGCTGCGTTATCAAACGTTAATCCGAGAGCCCCCCGATTCCAAGCCGTCCGTTGCCGTCGGCGGGACAGGGATCGGGCACCACGCGGCCCGATGGGCGTTTTGGGACGTTTGATGACAACTGACACTACCGAACGTGTCGGGACGTCAACGAACGGCCCCTCACTTGAGTACGCCTACTCATGTGCGGCCGGGCCGGACGCGGCCATCCTGGCGCCATGAGCGCACCGATGCAGACCCGCACCACGGCCGCGTACCACCTCCAGGCCGTGCTGTCCTTCGCCCTCTCCGGCACCGCCCTCGGCGTCGGGATCGCCTTCCTTCCGGTGGAGCCGTGGACCCGGGCGTTCCTCGCCGTCGGCCTGCTCTACACGATCACCTCCACGTTCACGCTGGCCAAGGTGGTCCGGGACCGGCAGGAGACCACCGAGCTGGTGACCCGGGTCGACCAGGCGCGGCTGGACAAGCTGCTGACCGAGCACGACCCGTTCAAGGTGGAGGGGGTCTGACCGGCCTCCGCGGCGGGGCCGGCCACGCGTCCGCATGTCGATAGCTTGACGGCTAAGGCTATTAGCCTTAGCTTTATGGCTATCGGCACGTCGCCGCCGATCCCGCACCCAGGAGGCTCCCCATGAACGGCACCGTCGCCCCCGTCACCCGCCACCTCGACCTGCCCGGCGGCCGGATCGCCTTCGACGACACCGGGCACGGCACGGGCGCCCCGGTCGTCCTGCTCCCCGGGATGCTCGACAGCCGGGCCGCCTACCGGCACCTGCGCCCGCTGCTGACCGCCGCCGGGCGCCGGGTGATCACCATGGACCTGCGCGGCTTCGGCGAGTCCTCGATCCGCTGGGACGACTACTCCCCCGCCGCGATCGCCGGTGACGTCCTCGCCCTGCTCGACCACCTGGGCATCGAGCGGGCCGTGCTGGCCGGCAACTCCTACACCGGCGCCAGCGTGGTCAGGGCCGCCGGGGGCGCCCCCGAGCGGGTCGCCGGGATCGTCCTGCTGGACGCCTTCGTCGAGAACGTGCCGCCGGGCGCCCTGCAGCGTCTGGCGGTCGGCGCGATGGGCGCGCTGCTGGTGCGCTCGCCCGCGTTCTGGGGTCTCTACCAGCGCAGGATGGCCTACCCGGGCCCCAGGCCGGCCGACCACGAGGAGTACGTGACCGGGTTGGTCGACGCGATGCGCACCCCGGGCCGCAGGACCGCCACCCGCGGCTACGTGCGCGGCGACTCGGCGCCCGCCGGCTGGACCGCCGCCGTGCGCTGCCCGGCGCTGGTCGTGATGGGCTCCAAGGACCCCGACTTCCCGAAGCCGGAGCTGGTCGCCGACCGGCAGGCCGCCGCGCTGAACGCGCGCAAGGTGATGATCGAGGGCGCGGGGCACTACCCGATGGCCGACCACCCCCGCGCCACCGCCGACGCCCTGCTGGCCTTCCTCGCCGACCTGGTCTGAGCACCGGCGCCCCTCCCTTCCCCGCACCTCCCCCTCGCTAGGAGAACCGCAGTGCCCCGAGTCGGACTGACCCCCGAGCAGGTCGTCGGCCACGCCCTCGCCCTCATCGACGAGCAGGGCCCCGAGGCCCTCACGCTGGCCGCCGTGGCCGCCCGCGCCGGGGTCGCCACCCCCTCGCTGTACAAGCACGTCAGCGGCGGCCTCGCCGAGCTGCGCCGGCTGGTGGCGGTCCGGGTCACCGAGGAGCTGGCCGACCGGCTCGCCGAGGCCGCGCTCGGGCGCGCCGGGGACGCGGCGGTCGCCGCCGTCCTGCGGGCCTACCACGGCTACGCCACCGAGCACCCGCACCGCTACGCCGCCCTGCCGCAGGCGCCGCAGCCGGACGCGGACCTGGTCGCGGCGGCCGGCCGGCTGGTCGGGGTGATCGTCGCGGTGCTGCGCGAGTACGGGCTGGAGGGCTCCGAGGCGATCCACGCCGCCCGTACCTTCCGCTCGCTGGCCCACGGCTTCGCCGCGCTGTCGACCGGCGGCGCCTTCCAGCTCGCCGAGGACCTCGGGGAGACCCAGGAGCGCATGATCACCGTGCTGACCGCCGGTCTGCGCGGCTGGCCCCGCCCCTGAACCGCGCGGCGGGCGGGGAACGCCGAAGGGCCCGGAGCGTCGCTCCGGGCCCTTCGGGCTGGTGTGGGGCTAACAGGACTTGAACCTGTGGCCTCTTCCTTATCAGGGAAGCGCTCTAACCGTCTGAGCTATAGCCCCGTACCGTCCGACGCCGCCCGCGTGGCGGGCACGTCGTACGGAGAAGGGTACCGGACCCGGCGGGGTGGCCCGCACACCGGTGATCCGGCGGCACGGGACCCGCCGTTCACCCCACGCCTCACCCGCTTAAGAAATAAGGTATTAAGAATTAACTGCCCCATAAGGAACCGGAGAGGCCGGCCGTCCCGTGGACCCGCGCAGCAGCCCCACCGCGCGCAGTGCCATGCGCTGCGTCCGCTTACTGCTCGGCTGCACCAGCGCCGCCGAACTGCTCGGCACCGTGCTCGCCGAGGGCCCGGGCTGGATCACCGGCGAGGGCTCGGCGCTCTACCTGCTGGACCCCGGCGGCATGCTCCGGCTCTCCGCCTCCCACGGCCTGCCCGACTGGGCCCACGAGCGCTACAGCGTGGTCGACCCGGCCAGTGAGCTGCCCGCCGCGATGGCGCTGAGGCTACGCCGCCCTTATCTACTGAGCCCCGAGCGCACCAGCGTCGACTACCCGAACCGGAACACCGGGATGGGCACCGGGATGGTCGCCGTCGTCACCCTGCCGATGGTCGTCGACGAGCGGCCGATCGGCGTGCTCGCCCTCGCCCTCGCCCACCGGGGGATCGTCCCGCGACGCGACCTGGACGTGCTGGAGACCCTCGCGGACGCCTGCGCGCACCGGCTGGCGTACCTGCTGGAGCACGCCGGGGCGCCGTCGGCCCCGCGCACCGTCGCCACCGTGCCGAACGGGGTGCGCCCCGGACCGGGGACCTGCGGCGACCCGGCCGCCGGGACGGCCCACCCGCTGCTCTCGCTCGCCGTCCGGGCCGCCGGGCACGGCGCCTTCGAACGCGACCTGGTCACCGGCGAGACCCACTGGGACGTCCAGGCGCTCCGGCTGGTCGGCCGGCCGGTGCCGCAGGACGGCGGCCCGGCCCCCGCGCCCGACCTCGACCTCGTCGTCCACCCCGAGGACCTCCCGGACGTCCAGGCCGCGCTCGCCGAGGCGCTCGCCACCGGCGGGCCGTACCGGATCCGCTACCGGGTGCCGCGCCGGGACGGCGGGGTGGTCCGGATCGAGGAGACCGGCGAGGTGATGCTGGACGTGCACCGCCGGCCGGTCCGGATCTCCGGGCTGATCGCCGACCTCGACCACGGCCGCGCCCCCGGCGAACGCCGCGCCGTCAGCCGCTCGGGAGGCAGCGCCAACGGGACGTCCGCCGCCGGGGCCCGGTCGGCGCTGCTGCTGGCGCTCACCCGGGCTCTGTCCCGGGCGGTCACCGTCCGGGACGTCACCACCGCCGTGACCGACATCGCCCGCCCCGCGTTCGGGGCGGCCGGCATCCTGCTGGACCTGGTCGACGAGGGACGGCTGCTGCCCGTCGCGCACACCGTCTACGGCGGGCCGCTGCGCACCGAGCTGACCCGGCTGGCCGACCTGTCGGAGGGCGTGATGCAGCGCGCGCTGGCCCGGTCGGCCCCGCTGTTCAGCGAGCCGGCCCGGCGCGGGCGGCGGCGGGAGGGCGAACGCCCGCCGGGAGCGGGCGCCGGGAACGGCGGTCCGCTCGCCCCGGCCGCGTGGGCGGTGCTGCCGCTGGTCGCCTCCGGGCGGCAGGTCGGCTCCTGCCTGATCACCTTCGCCACCGAGCGGGTCTTCAGCCGCGAGGACCGCACCCTCTACTCCGCCTTCGCGGGCATCCTGGCGCAGTCCCTGGAGCGGGCCCGCCTCTACGACACGCACCACCACCGGGCCACCGAGCTGCAGCGCGCGATGCTGCCGCGCACCCTGCCCCGGCTGCCCGGGATCGCCAGCGCCGCCCGCTACCTGCCGAGCACCGAGGGCATGCAGATCGGCGGCGACTGGTACGACCTGCTGCGGCTGCCGGACGGCCGGATCGGCCTGGTGATCGGCGACGTCCAGGGTCACAACGCCGAGGCCACGGCGGTGATGGGACAGCTGCGCAGCGGTCTGCGCGCGTACGCGACCGACGGGCACGATCCGGCCGCCACGCTGGCCCGCACCAGCCGGCTGCTGGCCGAACTGGACACCGAACTCTTCGCCACCTGCCTCTACCTGACCCTGGACCCGGCCGACGGCACGCTGCGGGCCGCCCGCGCCGGGCACCCGGCCCCGGTCCGGGTCACCGAGGACGCCAAGGCGGTGGAGCTGGACCTGCCCGGCGGCCCGCCGCTGGGCGTCGACCCGGACCGGCCGTACCCGCTGGCGGAGGAGCAGCTGACGCCCGGCGAGACGCTGCTCGTCTACACCGACGGTCTGGTGGAGGACCGCGAGGAGGACTACGACGAGTCGGTGCAGCGGATGCTCGGCGGGCTGGAGACGTGGGCGCGCAACGCCGGTCCGGTCCGGGTGGAGCCCGGTCCGGCGCTGGAACGATTGGCCGATCTGCTCACCCTGAACGTCACCGAACGGCGTTCGCGTCCGGACGATGTGGCGTTACTCCTGTTGCACAGGTTGTCGGCTGTGCACTAGCGAGGCCGGTGGGGCGCCGGTCGGGGGTCCACGGACCGTCCGATCGGACCCGAAGCAGTACTGATTGGCGTGGTATTGACAGGAAATAGACGAGATCCGGTCACTTGGCGAGATCCGTTCACACCATCGTAGGATCATCACCCTAGAATTCGCCGCGTGACGATGACTCAGTGGTGCGCAACGGCAACAGGCGTGCTCGCCGTCCTCGCCCTCGTGGCCGCCGCCCGCTACCGCGCGGTCGCCGCCGTCCAGCGCCGCCGGGCCGTCGAACAGCAGCGTGAGATCGCCGCCCTCCGGGACCGGCTCAACGCCGAACTCTCCCGCCGCAACGCCGAGCTGGCCGCCGTCCAGCACGAACAGGAGCTCACCGCCTCCACCCAGCGGGCCTTCCTCAGCGTGGCCCGCCGGATCCTCGTGATGGCGCACGACCAGCAGGCCCTGCTGGACGAGATGGAGCGCACCCACGACGACCCGGCCCTGCTGGACGGCCTGCTCAAGGCCGACCACGCCGCCGCCCAACAGGCCCGCCTCGCCCAGACGCTGGCCGTGCTCTGCGGCGCCCGGGCCGGCCGGCACTGGCCCGAGCCGGTCTCGCTGGAGGACGTCGTGCGCGGCGCCCAGTCACGCATCCTGCCCTTCCAGCGGGTGATGATCCGCAGCCGGATCGAAACCGCGGTGGTCGGCGCGGCCGCCGAGGCACTGATCCACGCGGTGGCCGAACTGCTGGACAACGCCACCCGCTACTCCCCGCCCAGCACCCAGGTGTTCGTCACCCTGATGCCCGTGC
Organism: Kitasatospora putterlickiae; assembly: GCF_039527695.1. Classification (NCBI taxonomy): domain Bacteria; kingdom Bacillati; phylum Actinomycetota; class Actinomycetes; order Kitasatosporales; family Streptomycetaceae; genus Kitasatospora; species Kitasatospora putterlickiae. The sequence goes on along the minus strand of NZ_BAAAKJ010000069.1, from coordinate 337 downwards.
ACAACGGCGCCGTCATCGAGATCGACGACGGCGGCGTCGGCATGCCCGAGCAGGCCGTCGCCAAGGCCTCCGCCGCCCTGGCCGGTGGCTCCACGGTGGAGATCTCCCGCCTCGGCGAGGTCCCGCAGCTCGGTCTGGCGGCGGTCGGCCGGCTCGCCGAGCAGTACGGGTTCCGGGTCACGCTCAGCTCCGCGCCCTCGCCGTACGGCGGGGTGCGGGTCGTGGTGCTGCTGCCGAACGCGCTGCTCACCGAGCCGCTGCCGCCGACCGTGCCCGGCCTGGGCGTGGACGACGCGGTGTTCGGGGGCGGCGGCCGGCGCCGTACCGGGGCGCCGCC
>NZ_BAAAKJ010000068.1:69401-71096 GCF_039527695.1 Kitasatospora putterlickiae | reverse complement strand
ACAGCGCGCGCGGGCGGCGGGCGACCAGCGCCGCGAGCCGGGTCCAGACGGCGTGCACCGGGGCCCGGCCGTCGGCGGCGGGCCGGGCCGGCCAGTAGGCGGCGCGTCCGGCCAGCACCAGGGCGGCGGGCAGGAAGGTGAGCGCGGAGAGCACGGCGCAGCCGATGCCGATGGCGCCGACCGGGCCGAGCGCGCGGTTGTTGGTGAGGTCGGAGAGCAGCAGGACCAGCAGGCCGAGCGCGACGGTGGCGCCGGAGGCGGTGATCGGCTCGACGGACTGCCGCCAGGCGGTGCGCAGCGCGGCGAACCGGTCGCCGTGCAGGTGGAGTTCCTCGCGGAAGCGGGCGGAGAGCAGCAGGCCGTAGTCGGTGGCGGCGCCGATGACCAGGATCGACAGCAGCCCCTGGACCTGGCCGTCGACGGTGACCAGGCCGTGGTCGGCGAGCAGGTAGACCAGGGCGCAGGCGATGCCGAGGGCGAAGACGGCGCCGAGGATGACCAGCAGTGGCAGCAGCACGGCGCGGTAGACGGCGAGCAGGATCAGCAGGACGACGCCGAGCGCCACGCCGAGCAGCAGGCCGTCGATGCCGGCGAAGGCGCCGCCGAGGTCGGTGAGGATGGCGGCGGGTCCGGCCAGGCCGACGGTGGTGTCGGGGACGCGTTCGGCGAGCGCGCGGACGGCCCGTACGGTGTCGCCGGTCTCGCGGCCGAGGTCGGCGCGCAGCTGGACGACGCCTTGGACGGCGCGGCCGTCGGCGGCGGGGAGGGCGGGCGAGACGCGTCCGGTGGCGCCGGGCAGTGCGGCGGCGGACCGCAGGGCCTGTTCGGCGGCGGCGCGCCGGGTGTCGTCGAGGGGGCCGGTGCGGCTCTCCCAGACCACGATGACCGGCAGGGCGTCCCCGGCGCGGAAGTCCGCGCCGAGCCGTGCGGCCTCGGTGGACTCGGCGCTGCGGGGCAGGAAGGCGGCCCGGTCGTTGGTGGCGACCTCGCCGAGCCGGCCCGCGTAGGAGCCGACGGCGCCGCCGAGGCCGAGCCAGACGATCAGCAGGGCGAGCGGGACGAGCAGCCGGGCGCGGCGCCGCCGGGCGGGCGGGGCCGGCGGTTCGGCGGCGGGGTCGACGACGGGGGCGACGGCGGGGGCGGGACGGTCAGCGGGCATGGCGGGGCGCCCTCCGGACTGGGGCGGGGTGGCGGACAGCCCGGATCATATCTCTCGATGGTCAAGAGACTTGGCGGGTGGAGAGGTCTCGCGGCCGCGCCAGCAGTCCGGCCACCGAGAGCGCGCCCCAGCCGACCGAGACCGCGACCGCCATCACCCGGTGCCGCCGGGCCGGCAGGGCGGTGCCGAGCAGGGCGGCGTCGCCGAGGTCGGAGGCGATCCGCAGGGCGGTCGCGGTGCGCAGCGCGGCGTCGTTCGGCGCGAGGGCCATGGCGAGGCCGCAGGCGGCGTCGCGCAGGGCGATGGGGCGCAGGCAGGCGGCGACCGGGGCGGGCACCGAGCCGTCCGGCGCGGTGAGGCCGGAGGGGCGGGCGAGCAGTGCGGGGCGGCGGGCGACGGCGAGTCCGTAGACGGCGGTGGCGGCGCCGGTGAGGCGCAGCAGGCGGCGGTGCATGGCGGTGGTCTCCGGGAGGTGGCGGACGGGGCGTGACCAGTGTGCGAGGCGGGGGCCCGGGACGCGCCGACGGCCCACCGGT
>NZ_BAAAKJ010000068.1:63645-69373 GCF_039527695.1 Kitasatospora putterlickiae | reverse complement strand
CGTCGGCGTGCTGCCCGCGGGGTGTCAGGAGACGCGCTTGATCTGCCAGGCGTTGTTGTTGAGGCTCGGGACCGCCGAGTAGCGGCAGCTGCTGTTGTAGAAGGAGGAGAGCTGCACCCAGCCGGCCGGCTGGTAGGTCGACGAACAGACGGTGAGCGTGGTGCCGACCGGCAGGCCGGCGATGTCCTTGATCTGCTTCTTGTTGGGGCTGAAGGTCGACGAGCAGCTGAGGTCGTTCCACCACTGGACGTCGACCCAGCCGGTGGGGGTGAGCTGGCTGCTGCAGACGTTCTGGGTGTCGCCGGGCGCGGCGTGCGCGGTGGTCGCGGTCAGGGTGAGCGCGGCGGCGGCGCAGCCGACGGCCAGGGCGGCGGCACGAAGACGGGACACGGAGCGGCTCCTCTCCACGGCGCGGGCGTTCCGCGCCGGCCACCATTCCTACCGGCGGGAACATGACGGGGACAGTGGCTTTCCGGTCCTGTGCCCCGGAGCGCGCGTCGCGTTCGCACCTGTTGACAGTGCGCCGGCGCACCTGTTTCCGGCATATGCGCCCGGCCCGTCCGCACCCCGGACGCAGGGGTGCGGGCGGACCGGGCGGGTCGTCAGCCGGTGATCGGCTTGACGTCCAGGCGGATGTGGTCGACGGCCCAGAACCAGTTGTTCCCGGCGTCGTACATCCGGAACTTCAGCGTCACGCTGCGCGCGCCCGCCGGAACGGCGAACCGCTTGGTGACGAAGGCGTCCTGGACGTCCTTGCCGGCGTTGTCGTTGCCGGTGGCGTCGGAGCTGTAGAACACCAGACGGGTCTCGGTGCCGTTGTCGAAGACCGCGGTGACCGCGGCCTTCTGCGGGGCCTCCTGCCGGTAGTGCGAGTCGAAGCCCAGGTGCAGGGTGGTGGCGCCGGCGGGGACGGGCACGGCGGGCGAGACGAGGGTCGAGTCGAAGACGCCCTTCTTGGACGGCGAGCCGGTGTCGTCCCAGTCGTCCGGGTCGGCGACGGCCACCACGCCGAGGCCCCGGGTGAAGTTGCCGCGGTCCTGCCCGGCCGGGCTCGACCACTCGCGCTTGGTGTGGAAGGTCCAGCCCTGGAGGCGGGTGGTGCCCTGCGGCATGCCCGGCGCGTTGACCACCGACCAGCCCTGCGGCGCCTGCGCCGTCCAGCCGAGCACCCCGGCGACCGGCTGCAGCGCGCCGGCCAGCGACTCGAAGTCCTCGCCGAGCAGGTGGCCGGCCATCACCGGGGCGGTGCGGGCGGCGAGTTCGCCGTCGGCGACGGCGAAGCGGTCGCCGGCCTGCGCCCGGGCGGTGACCAGGACACGGTGGGTGGCGCCGTCCGGCAGTACGGCGGGCGGGGTGACGTCCCACTCGGCGGTGGCGGTGGCCCCGGCGGCGAGCGAGGCGGGCGGCGTGGTGACGGCGCCGACCGTCCAGCCGGCCGGGACGACCGGCCGCGCCTCCAGCGCGCTCAGCGCGGCGGTGGCGGTGAAGCGGGCGGTGACCCGGGCCGGGCGGCCGGGCAGCAGGATCGCCTCGTCGACGGTGGTCGAGGCGGCCTTGAGCGCGACGTCCACGGCCAGCGGGTCGGCCAGGCCCATCGCCGGGTCGGTGAGCAGGTGCTCGCCGTCCCAGGGGAAGCGGCCGGCGATCCGGCGGTGGAAGCCCAGCTCGCCGCGCACGCCCACGGCGACGTCGTACCAGCCCTCCGGGCCGACCTTGACGTTGACGGTCCTGTCGTCGCCGGCCGCGACCCGGACCTCGCGCAGGCCGTCGCCGTAGGCGAGGTCGCCGACCAGGAAGGTCTGGGCGGTGCGCGAGCGGTTGATCACGTCCACCTCCAGCACCTTGCCGTCGCGCTCCTCGGAGAGCGAGATCTCGTAGGGCGCGTCGACGGTGCCGCGCAGGTGCCAGAGCGCGCCGTTGGGGCCGTGCACCCGCAGGTCGTAGCCGTTCGGGCCGACCGTCCAGGCGTCGGAGAGCCGGGACTTGGCGCCGACGGTGTAGTGGCGCGGCGCGGTGCCGGGCTCGGGGTAGACCGCGAAGACGGCGCCCTGCTTGCCCTGGTTGATGAAGTCGACGGTCAGCTGGTCGCCCTTGAGGCGCGGCTTGACGATCAGGTTGTACGGGGCCGGGCGGGCGGCCCGGGTGCCGCGCTCCTGGCGCGGGAAGACCTGCGGGTTGGGCACGGTGGGCGCGGGCAGCTTGCCGGTGTCGGCGACCTTCTGCCGGTTGCCGCTGGTGTCCGGCAGCACGGGCCAGCGCGGGTCGCGGCCGGAGAAGTCGAAGACGTTGGTGAGGTCGCCGCAGACCGAGCGCCGCCAGGGGCTGATGTTGGGCTCCTGGACGCCGAACCGCTGCTCCAGGAAGCGCAGCACCGAGGTGTGGTCGTAGACGGTGGAGTCGACGACGCCGCCGCGGGTCCACGGCGAGACGACGACCATCGGCACCCGCACGCCCAGGCCCATCGGGTAGGGGCCGGAGACCAGGGTCTCCCCGGCGGGGAGGGTGTCGGACCAGGTGAGCGAGCCGTCGGCGGCCCTGACCCGGTACCTGCCGTCCTGGCCGACCACCCGGTGGTAGGTGGAGCCGCCCTTGCTCACCCGGACGACCACCTCGCCGTCGACCGGCACGGTGGACTTGCCGCGCCCGGCGGCCAGCGGCGGGACGGGCGGCAGGTCGTGGTCGAAGAAGCCGCCGTGCTCGTCGTAGTTGAGGATGAAGACGGTCTTCTGCCACACCTCGGGCCTGGCCGCGAGGGCGGCCAGCAGGCGGGCCGTGAGGTGCTCGCCGTTCGGCGGCGCGTAGTTGGCGTGCTCGGAGAGCGCGGCCGGGGCGACGATCCAGGAGACCTGCGGCAGGGTGTCGGCCTGGACGTCGGCGGCGAAGGCCTCGACCAGGGCGTCGCCCATCGCGAAGGGGTCGTTCTTCTTGGCCGGGTCGCCGACGGCGTGCATGCCGCGGTCGTGGAGCGGCTCACCGGGCTTGGCCTTGACGAAGGGGGCGAACCAGGCGAGCGCGTTGTCGTCGTAGTTGTCCAGCGCCTGGTAGGTCTTCCAGCTGACGCCGGCCTTCTCCAGGCGCTCGGCGTAGGTGGTCCACTCGTAGCCGCCGGGGATCTCGGTGTTGTCGGTGACCGGGGTGTCCCGGACGGTGCCGCCGCTGGTGCCCGTCATCAGGTGGTCGCGGTTGGTGTTGGTGTTGCACTGCACCGAGGCGTAGTAGGCGTCACAGGCGGTGAACACCGAGGCGAGCGCGTGGTAGAAGGGCATGTCGGCGCTCTCGTAGTAGCCCTGGCCGAGCCAGCCGCTGGAGCGGCGGGTGACCGAGCCGTCGGCGAGGCCGTCGTTCCAGGCCTTCATCGAGTCGACGAAGCCGAACGCGGGGGCGCCCTGCTGGTAGGCGCTGGTGTGCGCGGCGTTCATCGCGAAGGGCAGCAGGTAGCCCTCCTTGCGGCCCGGGTCGGGCTGGTGGAAGACCGAGCGGCCGTTGACGCCGCGCACCGCCGTCCGGTCGCCGAAGCCCCGGACGCCGGCCAGGGTGCCGAAGTAGTGGTCGAAGGCGCGGTTCTCCTGCATGAACACCACGACGTGCTGGATGTCCGCCAGCCGGCCGGGGCGGGCCGGCGCGGCGAGCGCCTCGCGCACGCTGAGCGGGAGGGCGGACAGGACGGCGGCCGCCGCCGCGCCACCGAGCAGGGTGCGGCGCGACAGTTCGGGCTTCGGACTCATTCGGGGGTGACTCCTTGTACACGGCGAGGGTCGGACGCTTTGGTCCAGACCCGTTATGTCTACGGGCCCCAGATGGACGGGAACGCCGGGTTCGATGGCGCTTCGATGACGGACAGTGAACCCCGAGCTGTACAGACAACTTGGCCCCACTCGGCACCCGCCGGCCCTCCCGCCGCACACGCCCTTGACAGGGGCCCCTCAAGGAACTCCAGGCCCTCGGAACCGGAAGGTAGTTGACGAACCGTCGGCAGTCACCGGCCAGGTCGTGGACAACCCTTGACGAGGCATGTGGTCTGTGGAAATCTCACGGCAGGTCCAGGCCAATGATCTTCGAACGGGGGAGAGGATCGGATCGTCCGACGCATCAGGGGGGATACCTGGGAGTCGGGTCCGGCCGTGCCTCGGCGTCCTGCCGACCGGTCCGCGGGGCGGGCCGGCCGCCCTTCGGCAGCCGCGCCGTCCGACCGCGCCGTGCCGCGTCCGCGCCGCCACGGCCACCGCTCGGACGGGTGCCCCGCAGCTCCGTCTCCGACTCCCGAATCGAGCACAGCATGTCCGACTCCCCCAACCGGCCCGACCCTGCCTCCGCTGCCGGGGAACCCGCGAGAGCGACGGACGCCACCGGGCCCGCCTCCCCCGCCCAGCACGGGATCTGGCTGACCAGCAGGCTCACCCACGTCCCCGAGGTCTTCCACCTCGCGCTGCGCCTGACCTTCGACCGCGTCGACACCGACGCACTGGCCCGCGCCGTCGCCGCGACCGCCGCCCGGCACCCCGCGCTCGGGGCGGCCCTGGTGGAGCGGGACGGTGTGGTCCACCAGGTTCGCGCCGCACGGGCCCCCGGCCTCACCGTCCTCGACACGGCCGCCGACAGCGGCGAGGCGCTCGCCAAGCGGCTCGCCGAGGAACTCGCCCTCCCCTTCGACCTGGCCACCGGGCCGCTCGCCCGGTTCACCCTGCACCAGCGGCCGGACGGGAGCGCCGAACTGCTGGTGGTGGCCCACCACGCGGTGTTCGACGGCACCTCCAAGGACGTGCTCGTCGCCGACCTGGCCGCCGGGTACGCCGCCGCCCTGACGGGTGAGGCGCCCACCGGAACCGTCACCGCCGACACCTCCGGCACCGGGCCCGCGGACGTCGGGGCCGCCGCCGCGTTCCACGGCCCGCGCTGGGCCGCCGCCACCGATCCGGTCCTGCCCGGCGGCGCGCGGGCCACCACCGACGCAGGCCCCGGCGAAGCCGTCACCTGGCGGCTCGACGGCGCCGGCCGCGCCGCCCTCGACGACGCCGCCCGGCGGACCGGGGTCACCGTCTTCGAGTTCCTGCTCGCCGCGCTGCACGGCCTGCTGCACCGCTACGGCGGCGAGGCCGTCCCGGTCGCCGTCCCCTTCTCGACCCGCCGCCCCGGGCAGCGCGGCACGGTCGGCCCGTTCGTCAACGAGCTGCCGGTGTACGCCCCGGCCGGTGTCGACGCGGACGCCCCGTTCACGGACTACGCCCAGGCCGTGCGCACCGAGGTCCGGCTGGTCTCGGAACACCGCGCCGTGCCGTTCGGCACCGCCGTGCCCGGCCTCACCCCCCGGGCGGGCCTCGCCCCGGTCTCCTTCGGCTACCGCCGCCGCACCACCGCCGACCCGGTGTTCCCCGGCAGCACCACCCGGGTCGACTGGGCGGTCTTCCACCACGCGGCCCGCAACACCCTGCACCTCCAGGCCGTGGCGGACCCGGAGGCGGTCGAGTTCTCCCTCCAGTACGACCCGGCCGTCCTCGCCCCGTCCGCCGCTCGGCGGATCGCCGGTCACCTCACCACGCTGCTCGCCGCCGCGACGGCCGACCCCGGCGCCGCGCTCGGCGACCTGCCGCTGCTCGACGCGGCCGAGCGACGGCTGGTCACCACCGCCTGGAACGCCACCGAGCGCGCCCGCCCGGCCGGGCGCACCGTGCTCGACCTGGTCCGGGAGCAGGCCGCCGCCGCCCCCGTCACCCTCGCCGTGGTGGCCGGC
>NZ_BAAAKJ010000068.1:31021-63608 GCF_039527695.1 Kitasatospora putterlickiae | reverse complement strand
CGCGACGACCTGGTCGGCCTGCACCTCGCCCGCACCGCCGACCTGCTGGCCGCGCTGCTCGCCGTGCACGCCGTCGGCGCCGGCTACCTGCCGCTGGACCCCGCGTACCCGGCCGAGCGGCTGGCCTTCGTGCTCGCCGACTCCGGCGCCGCCCTGCTGCTGGCCGACCGCGAGCCCGCGCCTGAGGTGGCCGCCGCCGCCCCGGCGGTGCTCCGCCTCCCGCGGACGGCGGACGCGCCCGCGCCGGCGGACGCCGAACCGGGCCGGCTCGCCTACGTGCTCTACACCTCCGGCTCCACCGGCCGCCCCAAGGGCGTGGAGATCGGCCACCGGGCGCTGGTCAACCTGCTCGCGGCCTTCGCCGAGCGGCTGGACTCCGGCCCCGGGGACGTCTGGCTCGGCCTCACCTCGCTGTCCTTCGACATCTCCGCCCTCGAACTGCTGCTGCCGCTGACCACCGGCGGGCGGCTGGTGCTGGCCCCCGACGGCCTGGCCGTGGACGGGCCGGGGCTGCGCGCCCTGGTCGAACGCGAGGGCGTCACCCACGTCCAGGCCACCCCCTCCGGCTGGCGGGTCCTGCTCAGCGCCGGACCGCTGCCGTCCGGGCTGACCGGCCTGGTCGGCGGCGAGGCCCTGCCGCTGCCGCTGGCCCGGCAGCTGCGGGCCGGCACCGACCGGCTGCTCAACGTCTACGGGCCGACCGAGGCCACCATCTATTCCACCTGCGCCGAGCTGCCGGCCGCGCCGGAGGCGGTCCGGATCGGCCGGCCGATCGCCAACACCCGCGCCCATGTCCTGGACGCCCGGCGCCGGCCGCTGCCGATCGGGGTGCCCGGCGAGCTGTACCTGGGCGGCGACGGACTCGCCGAGGGCTACCTGGGGCGGCCCGAGCTGACCGCCGAGCGCTTCGTCGACGACCCGTTCGGCGCCCCCGGCGACCGGCTCTACCGCACCGGTGACCTGGTTGCGTGGAGCCCGGAGGGCGAACTGGAGTTCCTCGGCCGGCTCGACGACCAGGTCAAGATCCGCGGTCACCGAATAGAGCTGGGCGAGATCGAGTCCGCGCTGCTCGCCCACCCGGACCTCGCCGAGGCCGCCGCCGCGGTGCACCGCGAGGAGGACGGCGAGGAGCCGTTCATCGCCGGCTACCTCGTCCCGGCCGCCGCGAGCGCCGCCCCCTCCTCCGCCGAGCTGCGGGCCTTCCTCCAGCGCTCGCTGCCCGGCGCCGCCGTCCCGCAGCGCTTCCTGGTGCTCGACCGGCTGCCGCTGACGCCCAACGGCAAGCTGGACCGGCGCGCGCTGCCCGTCCCGCCGGTGCCGGTCGAGGCTGCGGCCGCCGGGCCGGACGGCGAAGAGCCGCGGGACGAGGTGCTGACGGCCGTGCTCGGGATCTGGTCCGAGGTGCTGCGGCTGCCCGACCTCGGCCCCGAGGAGGACCTCTTCGAACTCGGCGGACACTCCCTGACGATCATCCAGATCACCGCCAGGATCCGTGACCTGCTCGGCGTCGAGCTGGACTTCGACGTCTTCTTCGCCACCCCGACCCCGCTCGGCATCGCCGCGGCCGTCCGCGAACTGCGCTGACCCCCGGGCGGCGCGGCCCACCCCGCGCCGCCCGCTCCCGCACCGCGCTTCCCGCTCCCCTCCCCGCACCGCGTCTCCCGCTCCCCGCACCGCGCCTCCCCTCCCCCTGCGGCCGGCCCGGGCCCCGACGGCGATCCCGCCCGACGGCCCGACGCCCACCGCCCCGACGTGCGCCGAAATGGAACACCCGATGACCGACCCCCAGGACCCCGCCGCCGGGCTGTCCGCGACCAAGCGCGCCCTGCTGGCCCAGCGGCTGCGCGCCGCCGCGGCCGGTTCGGCGGACACCGCCGGTCCCGCCCCCGCGAACACGGTCCCCGTCCGGCCGCCCGGCGCCGAGGTGCCGCTCTCCAGCGGCCAGGAACGGCTCTGGTTCATGGACCAGTTCGCCCCCGGCTCCACCGCCTGGGCACTCGCCCCGGCCCGCCGGCTGCGCGGCCCGCTCGACCGGACCGCGCTGGACGCCGCCCTCGCCGACCTGCTCGCCCGGCACGAGGCGCTGCGGATGACCTTCCCCGCCACCCCCGAGGGCACCGCACAGGTCAGGATCGCCGAACCCGGCCTGTTCGCGGCCGAGTTCGTCGACGCCACCGACGACCCCGATCCGGCCGCCCGCGCCGCCCGGGAGCTCGGCGAGCGGGTCGCGCAGCCCTTCGACCTGGCGGCCGGCCCGCTGCTGCGCGCCCTGCTGGTGCGCACCGCCCCGGACGAGCACGTACTCGGCCTGGTCATGCACCACATCGTCAGCGACGGCTGGTCCCTCGACCTGCTGCACCGCGAACTCGACGCGCTCTACGCCCGGCACGCCCACGGCACGCCCGACCGGCTGCCGGAGTTGCCGGTGCAGTTCGGCGACTACGCGCGCTGGCAGCGCGAGCGCCTGGCCGGCGAGGCGCTCGCCCCCTCCCGGGCGTACTGGCGCGAGGAGCTGGCCGACGTCCCCGCCCTGGAGCTGCCCACCGACCGGCCCCGGCCGCCGGTGCTGACCTTCGAGGGCGCCGCCACCGAGTTCCACTGGAGCCCCGCACTCGGCCGGGGCGTCGCCGCGCTGGCACGCGCCTCGAACGCCTCCGGGTACATGGTGCTGATGGCCGCGCTGCAGACCCTGCTCGGCCGGCACGCCGGCCAGCGGGACTTCGCGATCGGATCGGCCGTCGCCGGCCGCCTCCACCGCGAGCTGGAGGGCGTGGTCGGCCTGTTCGTCAACATGCTGCCGGTCCGGGCCCGGCTGGAGGGCGATCCCACCTTCACCGAACTGCTCCGCCGGGTGCGCGGCACCACCCTCGACGCGTACACCCACCAGGAGGTGCCGTTCGAGCAGATGGTGGCCGACCTCGACATCGAGCGCGACGTCAGCCGCTCCGCCGTCTTCCAGGTCAGCTTCGCCTTCCAGAACTACGCCGACCGCAGTGCCGCCGGCGCTGCGGGCTCCCCCGGCGCGCCGGCCTCCGAGGGCTTCGGGCACGAGGCCGCCACCACCCGCACCGACCTCGCCTTCTACCTGCGGGAGAAGTCCGACGGCGGCCTGTACGGGCTGCTCACCTACCGCACCGACCTGTTCGACGCCGTCACCGTGCGGCAGTTGGCCGAGCGCTTCGAACTGCTGGTCACCGCGGCGGTGGCCGACCCGGAGCGGCCGGTCTCCCGGCTGCCGCTGCTCACCCCCGGCGAGCGCCGGGACGTCCTGGAGCGCTGGGCCGCCGGGCCCGCGCTGCCCGACCCCGCCGACGGACCGCAGACCCTCACCGCCCTGCTCGACGGCACCGCGCGCGCCCACCCGGACCGCCCTGCCCTGGAGTTCGAGGGCCGCACCGTCGACTACCGGGAGCTGGACGAGCGCGCCAACGGCCTCGCCCGCCGGCTGCGCTCACTCGGCGTCGGGCCGGACGACCGGGTCGCGGTCTGCCTGGAGCAGTCGCCCGAGCTCGCCGTCGCCCTGGTCGGCGTCCTCAAGGCGGGCGGTGCCTACCTGCCGCTGGACCCGGAGCAGCCGCCCGCCCGCCTCGCCCACCTGGTCGCCGACGCCGGGGCGCGGGTGCTGCTCACCGACACCGCGCTGCGCGAGCGCTTCCCCGGCTACGAGGGCACCGCGCTGCTGCTGGACACCGACCCCGCGCCGCGCGACCCCGCGCCGCTGGAGGAGGCCTCGGGCCCGGAGCAGCTGGCCTATGTGATCTATACCTCCGGCTCCACCGGCGCCCCCAAGGGCGTCGCCGTCCAGCACCGGCAGATCCTCAACTACCTGGCCGGGGTGCGGGAACGGCTGCGGATCGAACCGGGCGCCGGCTATGGACTGCTGCAGTCGCTCTCCTTCGACTTCAGCATCACCATGCTCTACCTCGCGCTGAGCACCGGCGGCCGGGTCCACCTGCTGCCGCGCCGCATCGCCGGCGCCGAACTCGCCGAGCGCATCGAGGAATTGCGGCTCGACTACCTCAAGATGACGCCCTCGCACCTGGCCGCGCTCGGCGCCGACGCCCCCATGGAGCGGCTGCTGCCGCGCCGGGCGCTGGTGCTCGGCGGCGAGGCCTCGGCCTGGCCGTGGGCCGCCGAACTCGCCGCCCTCGGCCGGTGCGCGGTGTTCAACCACTACGGCCCGACCGAGGCCACCGTCGGCGTGACCGTGCACGAGGTCACCGCCGGGGCCGCCGGCCCCGGCAGCACCCCGATCGGCACCCCGCTCGCCGGGGCCCGCTGCCACGTCCTCGACGAGGCGATGCAGCCGGTGCCGCCGGGCGTCGCGGGGGAGCTGTACCTGGGCGGTGACCGGCTGGCCCGCGGCTACCTGGGCCGCCCCGAGCTGACCGCCGAGCGCTTCGTCGAGGACCCGTTCGGCGCCCCCGGCGACCGGCTCTACCGCACCGGCGACCTGGCCCGCTGGCGCGCCGACGGCACGCTCGACTACCTCGGCCGGGCCGACGACCAGATCAAGGTGCGCGGCTACCGAGTGGAACCCGGCGAGGTCGAGGCCGCCCTCACCGCGCTGCCCGGCATCACCCAGGCCGTCGTCCTGGCCCGCGGCGAGGGGCTGCGGCAGATGCTGGTCGGCTACCTGGAGCACCCGGGCGACGGGCCCGCCCCGGCCGCCGCCGACCTGCGCGAAGCCCTCGCCGAGGTACTGCCCGACTACATGGTCCCGGCCCGCTTCGTGGTGCTGGAGCGCCTGCCGCTGCTGGCCCACGGCAAGGTCGACCGGCGCAACCTGCCCGAGCCGGAGGAGCCCACCGCCGGCGGCGAGTTCGTCGAACCGGAGGGCGAGGCCGAGGAGTTCGTCGCCGCCCTGTGGGCCGAGCTGCTGGGCGCGACCCGGGTCGGCGCCCTGGACGACTTCTTCGAACTCGGCGGGCACTCCCTGCTGGCCACCCAGGTGGTCGCCAGGCTGCGCCGCCATTACCCCGAACTCCCCACCCCCGTCGGGGTGATGGACCTCTTCAAGTACCCCACCGTGCGCCGGCTGGCCGCCCTGGTCAGCGACCCGAACGCCGACCGCGGCCCGCGCAGCCTGCTGCACCTGCTCACCCCGCCCGGCCGCAAGGTCGGCGCGAGCCTGGTCTGCGCCCCGTACGGCGGCGGCAGCGCGCTCATCTACAAGCCGCTCGCCGACGCCCTGCCCGCCGACTGGGCCCTGCACTCGCTCGCCGTCCCCGGCCACGAGCTGGGCGAGGAGGCGATGGACGTCGACGAGGTCGCGGCCGGCTGCGCCCAGGAGATCCTGGACAACGTCGAGGGCCGGATCGTCCTGTACGGCCACTGCGGCGTCGGCGTCCGGCTGGCCGTCGAGATCGCCCGGCGGGTCGAGGCGGCCGGGCGCGAGATCGACGCCATCCACCTCGGCGGCATCTTCCCGTTCGCCCGCCCGCGCGGGCGCGGCTCCGCCGTCGGCGAGTGGTGGGCCCGTACCGCGGACAGGTTGCGCAGCGACCAGGGCATGATCAACGCGCTGGCGGCGGCGGGCCTGGACACCGACGAGGTCGGCGTCGAGCAGCTGCGGCTGATGGTCGCCAACCGGCGGATCGGCACCCGGGAGGCCGAGCAGTACTTCACCCGGCTGTTCGAGGGCATCGAGGGCGGCGGGGGTGAGGGGGACGTCCGGATCAACGCCCCGGTCTACGCGGTCTGCGGCGACCGGGACCCGGCCACCGAGTTCTACGAGGAGCGCTACCAGGAGTGGCACCGGCTCAGCGACACCACCGGCGTGGTGGTGCTCGACGAGGCGGGCCACTTCTACCTCAAGTACCGGGCCGCCGAGCTCGCCGAGATCCTCACCACCGTGCACCGCTCGGTGGCGGACGGCGAGGAGCAGCGGCACCGGCGCACCGAGGACGCCACCTGGTGGCTGGCCGGGCTGTCCCGCGACGCCGCGCAGGCCCCCGCCGCCGCGTCCACCGCGGTCCGTCCGACCATGCGCCGCTTCCTCGGCGTCGCCGCCGGCCAGCAGATCTCGATGATCGGCTCGGCGCTCACCGAGTTCGCCCTGCCGGTGTGGATCTACCTCACCACCGGCTCGCTCGCCCAGTTCGGCCTGCTGGCCGCCTGCGGCCTGGTCCCCGGCATCCTCGCCGCGCCGCTCGCGGGCGCCCTGGTGGACCGCGGCGACCGGCGCCGGATCATGCTGTACGGCGACATCGCGGCGGGCCTGACCCAGGCGGTGATGCTGCTGCTGTACCTCACCGACTCCTTGCAGATCTGGCACGCCTACATCCTGATCGCGCTGCTGTCGACGGCGCTGACCTTCCAGCGGCTGGCCTGGAACTCGGCGGTGCCCCAACTCGTCCCCAAGCGCTTCCTCGGCCGTGCCAACGGCGTGGTGCAGATGGCCTTCGGCCTCGCCCAGTTCCTGGTCCCGCTGTTCGCGGTCGGTCTGCTGTCGGCGATCGGCCTCGGCGGCATCCTCGTGATGGACGTCGCCAGCTACGTGGTCGCCACCGGCGTCACCCTGGCCGTGCGCTTCCCCGACGTGATGGCCGCGCGGCGCCGCGAGAGCGTCACCGCCGAGATCCGGGCCGGGTTCCGGCGGGCGCTCGGCAGCCGGCACTTCCGGGCCATGCTGCTGTTCTTCGCGGTGCTCAACGTCTTCCTGTCCCCGCTGTTCCTGCTCACCACCCCGCTGGTGCTCTCCTTCGCCCCGCTCGCGGCCGCGGGCTGGGTCTCGGTCGCGGCCGGGCTCGGCGCCGTGCTCGGCGGGCTGACCCTGCTGGTCTGGGGCGGGCCGCGCCGGCTGCGGCTGCGCGGCGTCCTGTTCTCGACCCTCGGCGTGGCCGCCGCCTGCCTGGTGACGGGCTTGCGCCCGAGCGTCTGGCCGGTGGCGCTCGGCGCGTTCGGCATGGCGTACGCGCTGGGGCTGGTCAACGGCGTCTACGCGACAATCGTGCAGACCAAGGTGCCGCTGCGCTTCCACGGCCGGGTGATCGCGGTCAACACCATGGTGGCCTGGTCCAGCCTCCCGGTCGGTTTCGCCGTCGTCGCCCCGTTCGGGCCGCCTCTGGTGCAGCCGTGGATCGAGGAAAACGGCGCGCTGGCCGACACCGTCGGCCGTCTGATCGGCACCGGCGAGGGGCGCGGCATCGGCCTGCTCTACCTGCTGTTCGGCCTCGCCATGGCGCTGCTCGTGGCGGCCTGCCTGGCCGTCCCGGCACTGCGCCACTTCGACCGCGACGTTCCCGACGCCGAGCCCGACGACCTGGTCGGCCTGGCCACCCTCACGGCCCGCGCCGAGGTGGCTTCCCCGTCCGTCACCCCCTCGGCGACCTCCGCCGAGCCCTCCACCGCACCCGTCGAACCTGCCGCCGCATCCGCGCGCCGTACCGGAACCGAGGCCGCCGCCCGATGACCACCACCGACCGGACCCTCGACGGCGCCCGCCCCGCCGAGGCCGTCCACCCGCTCACCGAGGAACAGCGCCGGCTCTGGTTCCTCCAGCAGCTCCACCCCGGCGACGCCGGCTTCAACATGTACCTGAGCCGCCGGTGGAGCGGCCCGCTGGACGTCGCCGCACTGCGCACCGCGCTGGACCGGGTGACGGCCCGGCACGAACCGCTGCGCACCCGCTTCGCCCTGGACGGCGAGGCGCCCGTCCAGCTGGTCGAGGCGCCCGCGCCCGTCCCGCTCGACCTGGTCGCGCTCGCCCCCGGCGCGAGCGAGCAGGACTTCACCGAGGCCTGCCGGCCGACCGTCAACACGCCCTTCGACCTCGCCGGACGCCCGCCGCTGCGCGCCGTCCTGGTCTCCTCCGGCCCGGACGAGCACGCGCTCATGCTGGTCGTCCACCACATCGTCGCGGACGGCTGGTCGTTCAAGGTCCTCTGGCGCGAACTGCTCGCGCTCTACCGGGAGGCGCTCGGCGAGGAACCGGCCGCCCTCGCGCCGCTCGCCCTGCGCTACGGCGACGTCGCGCGCGCCGAGCAGGAACGCGCGGCGGCCGGCGGCGCCGAGCAGGCCTTCCGCTACTGGGCGGAGAAGCTGGCCGGCACCGGCCGGCTGCGGCTGCCGCTGGACCACCACCGCCCTGCCGACCCCCGGCACCCGGCGGGGTTCGCCGTGGTCGCCTTGGACCCGGAGCTGACGGCGTCCCTGGACGCGCTGGCCCGGCGCGAGCGCTGCACCCCGTTCATGGTGCTGCTGGCCGCCTACCAGTGCGTGCTGGCCCGCTGGACCGGCAGCACCGACTTCGTGGTCGGCGCCCCGCTCGCGGGCCGCACCGAGGCCGCGCAGGAGGCGCTGGTCGGCTACTTCACCCGCACCGGCGTGCTGCGCGCAGACCTCACCGGCGAGCCCGGCTTCCGCACCGTGCTGCACCGCGTCCGCACCGCCACCCTGGGCGCGCTCAGCCACCAGGACGTCCCGCTGGAGCGGCTCGCGGCCCACCTTGACCTGCCCGCCGAGGACGGCGCCGCGCCGCTCTACCAGGCGGTGTTCGTACACCAGAGCCAGTACGACCTGACCGGCGAGGACGGCGGCGCCCCGCTGCCCGCCGGGGTCCGCACGGCCTCCATGGACTCCGGCTTCGAACGCGCCAAGACCGATCTGCTGCTGGACAGCTGGCGCACCCCGGACGGCGGTCTGACACTCTCCTTCAGCTTCGACCGGGAGGTGTTCGACCCGGCGACGGTGGCCGCGCTCGGCACCCGCTGTCGCGCGCTGCTGGCCGCCGCCGTCGAGGACGCCACCGTGCCGCTGCACGGGGACTGGCTGATCGGGGCGCAGGAGCGCGCCGAACTGCTCGCACTGGGAACGGGCCCGGCGGCCTCCCCCGACGTCCGCCCCGTGCTCGCCCGTTTCGCCGAACGGGCCGCCGCCACCCCGGGCGCGACCGCCCTGGAGTGCGACGGCGAGGTCCTCTCCTACGGCGAACTCGACCGCCGTTCCACCGAGCTGGCCGAACGGCTCGGCCCGGTCGCCGGGCAGTTGGTGGCCGTCCGGCTGGCCCCCTCCTTCGAGCTGGTCACGGCCCTGCTGGCGATCTGGAAGGCCGGCGCCGGCTATCTGCCGCTCGACCCGGCCCATCCGGAGGAGCGACGGCGGCTGATGGTCCGCGAGTCCGGCGCCGTCCTGCTGCTCACGGACGAGGACGGCGCGGGCCTGCGCATCCTGCCCGGCGGCGAGCCGGCTCCCGGTGAAGAGCGCGCCGGCCTCGCCTACGTCCTCTACACCTCCGGCTCCACCGGCACCCCCAAGGCCGTCGCCGTCGAGCACACCGCGCTGGCCGCCCGCGTCGACTGGATGGCGGGCCCCGACGGCTACCGCCTCACCCCCGAGGACCGGATCGTCCAGTTCGCGTCGATCGGCTTCGACACCCACGCCGAGGAGCTGTGGCCCGCCCTCGCCACGGGTGCGTGCGTCGTGCTGCTCCCCGGCGGCGGCCGGACCCTGCCCGAGCTGCTGCGCGGCCCGCACGGCCCGTCCGTCACCGTGCTCGACCTGCCGACCGCCTACTGGGAGGAGCTGGTCGCGCACGACGACCGCACCCCGTGGCCGGCCGCGCTGCGGCTGGTGGTGCTCGGCGGCTCGGAGGCCCGCGCCGACGCCGTCGCCCGCTGGCGGGGGCGACACGGCGACACCGTCCGGCTGGTCAACACCTACGGCCCGACCGAGGCCACCGTCATCGTCGCCGCCGCCGACCTCGGCGCCCCCGACGCCGGACGCCGCCCGCCGCTCGGCCGCCCTCTGCCGGGCGTGCGGCTGTACGTGCTCGACGAGCGCGGCGCCCTGCTGCCGCGCGGCTCGGAGGGCGAGCTGTACATCGGCGGCACCGGCCTGGCCCGCGGCTACCTCGGCCGGCCCGACCTGACGGCCGCCGCGTTCGTCGAGGACCCGTTCGCCGGCGGGCGGATGTACCGGACCGGCGACCGCGCCCGCTGGCGCACCGACGGGACCCTGGACTACCTCGGCCGCACCGACGAGCAGGTCAAGCTGCGCGGCTACCGGATCGAACCGGCCGAGATCGAGTCGGCCCTGACCGGCCGTCCGGACGTGCTGCGCGCCGCCGCCGTGGTGCTCGGCGGCCGACGGCTGGTCGCCTACGCCGTCCCGGCCCCCGGCGCCGAGCCCGCGCCCGCCGCGCTGCGCGAACACCTCGCCGCCCGGTTGCCCGCGTACCTGGTCCCGGACACGGTCGTCCTGATCGACGCCCTCCCGCTGACCCTCAACGGCAAGCTCGACACTGCCGCCCTCCCCGAACCGGCCCCGGCCGCCACCAGCCACTACGTGGCGCCGCGCACCGACGCCGAGCAGTTGGTCACCCAGCTGTGGCAGGAGGTGCTGGGCGTGCCCCGGGTCGGCGCTCTCGACGGCTTCTTCGAACTCGGCGGGGACTCGCTGCTGGTCACCCGGGTGGTCGCCCGGATCCGGGCGGGCGTCGGCCTGGACGTCCCGATCCGCGACGCCTTCGAGCTCTCCACGGCCGCCGCCCTCGCGGCGCGCGTCGAGGAACTGCTGATCGCCGAGATCGAGGCCCTCAGCGAGGACGAGGCCGCCGACCGGCTGGCCTAACGACCGAGGGGCGCGGGCATCCCGGCGGATGCCCGCGCCTCGGCGGCGGCCTTGAGGTCGGCCAGCCACCCCTCCAGGCCCGCCTTGAGGATCTCCGTCGCCATCGGCACATTGGCGTCGACCTGCGGCCCGGTGTGGGTCTCCTCGGTGCTCGCCTTCACCCCGCCCTTGACCCGGCTGAAGTTCCAGACGTGCACCCCGTCGATGTGCACCCCCTCCCCGTCCGCCGGACCGGTCCAGCGGATGCAGGAGCCCTGCTTGACCTGACGCACAGTCGAGACGATGTCCAGGCTGGTGGCCGGAATCCCGGTCCCGGGCGGCACCGGCGTCGTCCAGTGGAACGCCGACCCGGCCCGGAATTGGCCGTGATCCAGCCGCTCCGCGCCGGTGACGGACGCCTGCCAGGACGGCCAACGCTCCACGTCCGTCTGGAGCCCCCAGATCACGTCCAGCGGCGCGTCGATGACGACCTCCGTCCGGTAGCGGACCTGCGCGGACGGATCGACGCCCGCACCCCGGCAGGTCAGCCCCTCGACCGGCTGCGCAGCGGTACCACCCAGCAGCCCGGCGACCAGCGGAACGGTGATGACGGCGGCTCGGATTCCGTACATGGCATTTCCCTCCCTAGAAGCCATCCCATCCGTTAGAAGTTCTAACCCATCGCGGCCCTGACGGTCAATAACCTCCGTGATAGCTTCTAACCATGACCAGAGCGGACTCCACGACCCCCCGCGAGCGCTACCGCGCCCAGGTCCGCGCCGAGGCTTTGGAACACGCCTGGGAGCAGATCGCCACCGCCGGCTCGTCCGCCCTCTCCCTCAACGCGATCGCCAAACAGATGGGCATGAGCGGCCCCGCCCTCTACCGCTACTTCGCCAACCGGGACGAGCTGATCACCGAACTCGTCCGCGAGGCCTACCGCAGCCTCGCCGACACCCTCGCCACGGCCGCCGCCTCCGGCGCTGACCTGGCCGGTCTCGCCCGCACCCTACGCACCTGGGCCCTCGCCGACCCCCAGCGCTACCTGCTCGTCTACGGCACCCCGATCCCCGGCTACCGGGCCCCCGAGGACACCACCGCCATCTCCCAGGAGATCGCCGCCACCCTCCTCAACGCCTGCACCCCCGCCACCCCCGCCACCCCCCTCAGCACCCACCTCGCCACCCACCGCACCTGGGCCGCCGACCACCCTGCCCCACCCGAGGCCCTCGCCCACTTCTTCACCCTCTGGACCCGCCTCCACGGCGTCCTGTCCCTCGAACTCGCCGGCCACTTCAGCGGCATGGACTTCGACCCCGAGGTGCTCTTCGAGTCCGAACTCGCCACCCTGCTCCCCTGACTCAGCCCCGCCGCGCACCCGCCATCGGCCGCGCCCGATCCAGCAGTTCACGCACCCGGGGATTCCTCCCATGAGGCCTCGTCGCGCCCATCATCGCCCGGAACCGGTCATCCGCCCGCCCCGACCGCACCTGCGGGTAGTCATCCAGGGCCAAGTGCCAGTTCCGAACGGCTTCTTCTAGCCGCCCCACTTCGACCTGCCACTCGGCCAGCATCGCCCGATGGCGAACCCGGGCCCGCCGATACACGGCGGGCCTGATCTGCTCAGAGCGTTGAAGCGCCCTGATCGCGCCCTCGCGGTCACCGATTTCGCGGTTCACCTGGGCCACGTGATAGGCGAGCGACGCGGGGTCGTACGAGCCGTGAGCCTTGGCCCTGGACTCGGCCTGCTCCATCGCAACTTCGGCCGCCCGCAGCATCGCCAGCGCCCCGGAACGGTCACCGGTTTGGGCTAGGGCATGCGCCTGCTGGCCCGCCAGGAACGCACGCATCCGCGGCCCAGCCTGCGGAGACGCGCTCGACGCTGCCTCCGCGAGCCTCACCGCCTGCGAACCATGGCCGAGTTCGACGGCCTGAACGCTCATGCCTCGCAGTGTGGTGCAGTAGGCGAGATGGTCTCCTGCTGCGAGCGCAAGCTCCAGCGCCTTGGTGTAGTACCGCTGCCCGAGCGTGTCCAAGCGTTCGTCCACAGCCATGTACCCCGTGAGGTAGAGGTGATCGGCCGCCGCAGAGAGCATCGCCTTGCGCACTCCCTCTGAGGCGGTAGCGCGCAGATACGGGACGATGTTGTTGACCATGAACGCGGCCGCCATCGGCCGTGCGGTCCGGCCGCCGAACTGGTCGTCGATCTCACTGATCCGCTCCGTCATCGCGATGACGGACTCGACCTCGCCCATCCCGATCCTGCTGTGCGGATCGGTCCTCAGCCTCTCGAACCGGCCCACCACATCCGGCCACCCGGGAACGGTCAGCGCGACCGAGTAAAGGCCGGCTCCGAGTACACCCCTGCGCGATGGATCCATATCGGCACTCCCGAGATCAAGCAGCCCTCTCACCATGTCTTCGGATTGCTCCTGCTCATCGGGCTGATCCACGAAACCGGCCTCAAACGCGGTGACAACTCTCCCGAGACGCCGGCTCAGAACCTCCAGGACCACTTGACGGTACTTCGCCATGGGGCGGGTTCCGGCGAGCCAGTGAGACACGGCCGACTCGTCCTACCTGAGCCTGAACCCGGCTTCGGTTCCGGCCCGAGTGACCGACCGGGCGAACTCGCCACGCTCCGCGCCGTCGCCCGTCGGCTCACCCGCCGCCGTCGCGCGCGGATACGTCCGCTGCCGAGCAACACCTCGCGCTGCCCCCCGGCGCCTCGCACCGCACACCCACGGTTTCCTGCCCCGAACGCCGGAGCAGAAATGACCCCCTCACGGGCGGTCGAACCCGGGCCGCTACAGGGCGGGACCGGGTAATCCCACCTCATCTCTCAAGGAGGCACTCATGATCGAGCAGCAGTCCACGGAGCCGGAGAACAGCGATCTCATGGTCGAGATCGGCGACCTCACGGTTCTCACCGAGGGTCAGGGCAAGGGCAGCAGCGAGGACAAGCGCCGCGCCTACAACAGCTGACGTCCAGTGGTGCGGCCCCGCCATGCCGGGGCCGCACCACGCCCGCCCTGTCTACCACCCGACGGCCGGCTTCGCCATGCGCTCGAACAGGCCGTCACGCTCCGAACGAGTACGGACTCCGGACTGTCGTCTGACTCTCCGGCGGACTGGACTCCACGAGCATCTCGGTGCTGGCCGCCGCCGCACTACCTGCCGGCCGACGCCTTGACGCGGTGACCGTTCATCCTCACGAGGATCTCGACGGAGCCGACCTCCGCCACGCACGGCTCGCGGCCGCTCGCTACGCACACCGCATCACTCACCATCTGCTTCCGCTCACTGATCACCATCTGCCCTACACCTCCATCACCGAGATCCCGGCGACCGACGAACCCGCGCCATCCACCCTCAGCCTCACCCGGTTCGGCGGCCAGCTGACCTGGCTGCGCACAGAGCTGGGGAGACGAACACATCTGACCGGTGACGGCGGAGACAGCATCCTGTTCCAACCACCCATCCATCTGGCCGACCTCTTCCGCCATCGGCGCTTCCGGCGTGCGCTGGGCGAGACGTTCGGTTGGGCACGGCTTCGCCACTCCGCCGTCGGGCCGATACTCCGCGATGCCGCGCGGACGTCACGGGTCAATCGTCACCAGGCCTTGGCTGTGCTCGCCGACGCCGTCGGCGCGCCAGATCGCGACGACCACGGGCGGGTCATCTGGTTCCCGCTCATTCCGGCAGCAGCCGGAATCCCTGGAGGCGCGGACCGAGGGGATGGCTCGGCAACTCCGGGGCGACAACATCCGGTTCACCGTCTACGAAGTCGCGGGCGACACCGCCGTACCGGTCGGCGTCGCCACGCTGTTGCCGGATCCCGCCGTTCGGACGGCCGAGTATGTGGTGATGCTGGCGCCGGAGGCGCGGGGGCGGGGGCTGGGGACGGCGGCGACCCGGTTGGTGTTGGACTACGCGTTCCACATCACCAATCTGCGGATGGTGTGGCTGAAGGTGCTGGCACCCAACAGGGCGGCCGTCCGGGCGTACGAGAAGGCGGGGTTCCGGACGGTCGGGGCGCTGCGGGAGGCGGGGTACTGGCTCGGGCGGGTCTGTGACGAGGTGGTCATGGACGCGCTTGCCGTCGAGTTCGCCGGGCCGTCGGTGGTGACGGGGTAGCTCGGGGCGCTAGACCAGCAGCAGGGTCTTGCCGAGGGCGGTGCGGTTCTCGATGGCGGCGTGGGCGTCGGCGGCTCGTTCCAGCGGGAAGGTCTGGCCGATGAGTGGGCGGACGCGGCCCGCCGCCGCTTCGGCCATGATTTCGCGGGCCCAGCGGGTGAGGTGGGGGCCGAAGCCGAAGAGCTGCTCGATTCCGATGACCTCCACATCCGCGCGGCGCGCGTCCTCGGGCTCGATGGCGGTGGCCGTTCCGCTCGCGGCGCCGTGGACGGAGAAGCGGCCGCCGCGGGCCGTTGTCCCGAAGGCCGCTCGGCCGATGTCGCCGCCGACTCCGTCGAACACCACGTCCGCGCCGGTGCCGCCGGTGAGGGCGCGTACCTCGTCGGTCCAGTCGGGGGCGCGGTAGTCGACGGCGGCGTCAGCGCCCAGTTCGCGCACGGCGTCGAGCTTCCTGGCGCCCCCGGCGGCGCCGATCACCCTGGCTCCTGCGGCGCGGGCGAGTTGGACGAGCAGGCTGCCCACCCCGCCGGCTGCGGCTTCCACCAGGACCCATTCGCCGGGCCGGATCCGGGCGTGCTCGGCGAGCCCCCGCGCCGTGCTGCCGTCACTGTGGAGCGCCACGGCCTCGGGCAGGCCGAGGCCGTCCGGCGCCGGGAAGAGTTCGGAGACGGCCGCCACCGCCCGCTCGGCGAATCCTCCGGTCTCCCCGGTGCTCGCCAGGACCCGCCGCCCCAGCCAGACCGGGTCCACCCCGGGGCCGACCGCGTCCACCCGGCCGGCGACCAGGCCGCCCGGCACGTACGGCAGCGTCGGAGGCTCGTGCCAGGGATCGGTGCCGCACCTGATCTGGGTCTCGACGAAGGTCATCCCGGCGACGGCCACCTCCACCACCACCTGTCCCGCCCCGGCCGTGGGATCCGGCACCTCCCCCACCACCAGTTCCTCGGGCCCTCCGAAGCGGTGTACCTGTACGGCGCGCATGCTGCCTGCCCCCTGCCTGTGCGTCAGTGCGAACAGGCTCAGCCTGCAAGGTCAACCCCGGTTGAGGTCAAGCGCGCTCGGCCAACGCGGGCCGGACAGGGCCTAACAGTTCTCGGTGATCACGTCCTCCAGCGTCGACAGGGACACGCGATCCTCCTCGATCTTCTTCTCCAGGACCTCCAGCGCCTGCTTGAGGGCGCTGATCTGCGCCTGGTCCGGATTGGCCTGTCCCTGCAACGCGGTGATCTTGGACCTCATCTCCGCCGCGCGGCGCACGTTGTGCTCGATTTCCTTCTTGAGGTCCTTCGCGGCGCGCTTCATCATCTCGCAGCCGGACTCGATGGGAGCTGGAGGGTTCATGTCCGTACGCCTTCCTCGTGGTGCCCCGCCGTTCGGGGCCGGGACGGCCAGTATCGGAGCCCCTGTGCGACCGCACCCGGCGGAGTAGCCCGTTCGGCCGGGGTTCAGCCCGCGAGGCGTCGGCGGCGGGCGCGCTGGCGGCAGGTGGCGCCGCAGTAGCGGCCCGGGCGGCCGGTGGGGCGGACGGTGAGTACGGCCGCGCACTCCTCGCAGTGGGCGCTCTGGACGTCACGGAAGGAACGCGCTTCCGTGACAGGACCGGAGGGCCGCAGCCCGTTCAGGGTCAGGTGGACGAGCTTGAGGCCGGCCGGGTGGTCATGGCGGGCGGTGAGCATG
The DNA here is from genome assembly GCF_039527695.1 of Kitasatospora putterlickiae. NCBI lineage: Bacteria > Bacillati > Actinomycetota > Actinomycetes > Kitasatosporales > Streptomycetaceae > Kitasatospora > Kitasatospora putterlickiae. The sequence continues at coordinate 47,243 of NZ_BAAAKJ010000068.1, read as the reverse complement.
GAGACGCATCCGGCGGTGAGGGCGAGGACATCCTCGGGGTCGACGTCGGGGCGGACACCGCCGACGCGTTGCGCGGCGCGCAGGAGCGCGGTGAGGACCTGGCGGAAGCGCAGCCGGGAGGCCGTGAGCATCGGGCGCGGCCAGCTCGTGTCGGCGGCCACCACGTCGCAGATGTGCCCGCGCCCGCTGGACAGTTCGACCACGTCCAGGAGGAATCCGAAGAAGGCCTCGGTGGGCGCGAACCGGTCGGCCCGTCGTTCGCCGGAGGCGACCAGGTCGTCCAGGTGCTGGGTGAACACCGCCTCCAGGAGGGCCTGTTTGCTCGGGAAGTGCCGGTACACGGTGCCGGCACCGACGCCCGCCCGGCGGGCGATCTCACCGAGCGGGACGTCAAGCCCCTGCGCGGCCATCGCCTGGCCGGCGGCGGCCAGCACCTTGGCCCGGTTGCGGCGGGCGTCGGCCCGGTCCCCGCCGATCGCCGGCGCCGGTGCTGTCGTTGGCGCTGTCGCTGTCGTCATGTCACGAAACCCCTTGTGCCTCGACCCAAACGGGTTGCAGTGTTCCAGATACCCCGGGTCCACCGCATCAGTCGCACCAGTCCGCAGCCTTCGGGCCCCGGGGAAGAGGAGGAGAAACCATGACCATCGACAAGGACACCGCCTGGGCCACCGTCGCCGTGACCGGCGCCACCGGCAAGCAAGGCGGTGCGACGGCCCGACGGCTGCTGGCCGCCGGCCGGCCGGTGCGGGCGCTGGTCCGGGACGGGAACGCGCCCGCCGCCGTGGCACTGGCGGAGGCCGGGGCCGAGCTGGCCGTCGCGGACTTCGACGACCCGTCGGGCCTGGCACCGGCCCTGGACGGTGCCGGCGCCCTGTTCGCCGTGCCGCCGGTCGCCTACGGACCCGCCGGCGGTGACGAGGAGTTGGAGTTCGCCCGGGGCCGGGCCCTGGTCGACGCGGCGGCCGCCGTGGGGATCCGCCAGGTGGTGTTCACCGGCGTCGCCTCGACCACGGGCGCGGCGTTCGCGGCCCCGGGGAAGCGGCGCGTCGAGCGGTACCTGCACGAGCGGATCCCGCTGGTGACCGTGCTGCGTCCGGTGCGGTTCATGACGAACTACCTCGCGGGGCCCGGCCTCGGCCTCGACGGAGTCGTCGACGGCGTCCACCGGCATCTGTTCACGCCGAACGCGCCGCTCCAGGTCATCGCGCTGGAGGACATCGCCGAGTTCGCGGCGCTGGCCTTCGAGCAGCCGGACCGGTTCGCCGGACGGACGCTGGAGCTGGCCGGTGACGACCTGACACCGGTCGAGGCGGCCGCCGCGATCAGCGCCGCGACCGGGATCGCGGTGCGCTACGAGCAGGTCACCCATGACGAGGCGGCCGCGTTGAACCCGGAGTGGGCCGAGGTCCGGCGGCAGTGGGACGCCGGCCACCGCTGGCACGCCGACATCGAGGCGCTGCGGGTCATCCACCCCGGACTGCGCACCCTGTCCGACTGGCTCGCGGAGAGCGGCGCGGCCGCGCTCCGCGCCCGGCTTCTCGGCGCCCCGTAGCCGTCCGGCCCCGCCCCGGAGGACCCGGCGGCTCGACTACGCTCGCCATGGTCGGGGCAGGATCGAACGAGGGGGTACGGCCATGGCGTACGACACCGGCGCACGGGTGAGGCTGACCAGGGAGGTGCAGGTCACCGCGCACGGAACGGCGGCCGGGGGCGGCTTCCCCGGGGCGCTGTTCCTGGCCGAGGGATTGGCGGGCATCGTCACGGGCGTCGAGCAGGGCAGCGGCGGTGTGGCCCAGGACCGGCTGGCGAGCTTCGACGAGCAGGTCCGCCATCTCCCGGGCCTCACGGCCGGCCTGTTCGAGGACCTCCGCCAGCAGGCCATCCGGGCGGGCGTGTTCGGCTCCGGAGCCGGCACCCGGACCAGCTACAAGGTGCAGTTCGCGAACGGGTTCGTTCTCGACGGCCTTGAGGAGGACTGGCTGGCCCCGCTCTAGCGGTCCCGAGGGGCTAGAGGTCGAACAGCGCCTCCGTGGCGGGCTCCGGCTCGGGGGCGAGGACCGCACGCAGGTCCTTGATGCCGCGGCGCCAGGCCTCGCTCTCCTCGGTCTCGTCCCAGAGTTCGGCGAGTTCGGACTCATCGGCGACGACCCGGTCGAGGGCCTCCACGGCCAGCGGACGCAGATCGGCGGCGAAGGTCGGCAGGGGCTCGTCCGGGCCGTAGCTGGTGGTGACCGGCTCGCCGCCGGGGCACTGGGCGGCGACGAGGGCGGCGGCGGCCACGGCCTCGACCGCCTCGTCGCAGTCGAGGTAGTCCTCGGCCCCGGTGTCGGCGGCGACGCTCAGGACGCGGCGCACCAGGCCCTCCCGCTCCTCCAGGGCCGCCTCGTCGAGCGTGCCGGAGAAGTCCGCGGCGGTGTCGTTGTCGAAGTGGCCGATGTCCCAGGTACCCATGATGATCTCCTTCGGTGGGGTCATGGGGATCATGGCATCGGCCACTGACAATCGCGCGGTCAGCCCCCCGCGGCCTCGGCGATGCGGGCCTCCAGGGCGGCGGCGAGGGATTCGACGGCCGCCGGGGTGAAGGCGTGCTCGTTGTAGCGGAGCCAGCAGACCAGGGAGCCGTCGGGCTGTTCGGTGGCGGCGAGTTCGGGGACGTGGCGGTCGCCGCCGGGGAGCGGGTAGGGCACGGTGGCGCTGCGCGGGACCTCCCAGGCCGTGCAGGCGAGGCCGGGGAGCTGGGCGGGGGCGTTCCAGGCCTCGTAGCGCAGCCAGGCCGCGAACGGCACCAGCGGGCTGAACTCCGCGAACGGGTACAGCTGGTGGTCCAGCGCCGCCGTGGCCGTGTCGCGGACCCTGGCGAGGAGTTCGGCGAAGCCCGGGGCTCCGGAGGCGTCGACCCGCAGCAGCAGGGACTGCACGAAGCAGCCGACGGCCTGTTCGGCCTCGGGCGTGGTGCGGCCGGGGACCGGCGTCATCAGGACGAGGTCGTCCTGGCCGCTGCGCTCCGCCAGCAGGCCCAGCCAGACGGTGGCGAGGGCCTGGAAGGGCGTGGCCCCGGCCCCGGCGGCCCGCTCGCGCAGGGCGGTGGCCCGGGCGGCGGGGACGGTGAGGCGGTGGGCGGCGCTGAGGACCGTCTCGGTGTCGGCGCGGCCGGGGAAGGGGTGCACGGCCTCGGGCGCGCCGGCGAGCGCGCGGGCGAAGTGGGCGCGGGAGACCGGCCAGTGGGCGTTGGCGCGGTCGACCAGTTCACCGAGCGTCGGCATCGGCCGGGGCGGCGGCGCGGGGCGGGTGCGGCGCAGCGCCGAGTAGACGACGCCGAGGTCGCGCAGCAGCACGCCGACCGACCAGCCGTCACCGACGATGTGGTGGACGGCGAGCAGCACGGCGTGGTCCTCGGGCCCGCGGCTGACCACGGCGAGGCCGGTCATCGGGCCCTCGCCGACGTCGGTGAGCCGGTCCCGGGTGGCGATCAGCCGGGCGGACACCTCGTCGTCGCTCTCCCCCGGCGCGTCGACCAGGACGGCGTCGATCTCCGGCTCGGGGTCGACCACGGCGCGCCGGACCCCCGGCGCGGCGCCGGGCACCGGCACGAAGCGGGTGCGCAGCGCCGGGTGACGGCGCACCGCCTCGCGCAGGGCCTCGGCCAGCAGTCGGGGGTTCAGCGCCTCGGTGACGCGGAACATGACGGCGACCGAGCCGACGTTGCGGCCCTCGGCCTCGGCCATCCAGCGCAGGAAGTTCTCCTGCTGGGAGGTGAGCGGGATGTCGTGCGGCTGGGCGCGCAGTTCCCGGAGGAACGGGGACAGCTCTGAGTCGGCCAGGGGTTGGTGGCCGTCGGCCGACTTCGGGGCGTCGGCGAGCCAGGCGGCCTGGGCGCGCAGCGAGGGGCGTTCGAAGACGAGCGCGGTGCCGGCGGTGACGCCGAATTCGGCGGAGACGGCGGCGGCGAGCTGGACGGCGCGGAAGGAGTCGCCGCCGAGCGCGAAGAACTCGTCCTCGACGGCGGCGACGGGCCGGCCGAGGATCCTGCGCCAGACGGCGGCGAGGGCGCGTTCGTGCTCGGTGGCGGGCGGGGTGCCGGGCGTGTCGTCGGCCGGGGCGTCGAAGCGGGTGCGGAGTTCGTGCTTGACGACCTTGCCGCTGGGGTTTCGGGGCAGCCGGTCGGTGACCAGGATGCGGACCGGCAGTTCGGCCCGCCCGAGCCTGGCGGCGAGGAAGAGCCGCAGTTCGTCGAGGTCGAGGCCGTCGGCGGCGGGCACGACGGCGGCCACCGGGACGGCGCCCATGACGGGGTGCGGCAGGCCGAGCGCGGCGGCGTCGGCGACCCGCGGGTGGGCGTGCAGGACGTCCTCGATGCGCAGCGTGGAGACCTTGAGGGCGCCGGACTTGATGACGTCGCTCTCCCGGTCGACCAGGTACAGGTAGCCGTCGGCGTCGAGCCGGCCGAGGTCACCCATCCGCACCCAGCCGTCCCGGAAGACGGCGGACGAGGCGTCGGCGCCGACGGTGTAGCCGCGCGGCGGGCCGGGCTGGCGCAGCCACACCTCGCCGACGGCGCCCGGTTCGACGGGGCGGCCGTCCTCGCCGAGCAGCCGCAGGTCGGCGGGGTTGGCGGGGCGTCCGACGGAGCCGGGGCGGCGGGCGTCGACGACGGCGGTTATCTGGGCGGGGGACGCCTCGGCGGAGGTGTAGGTGTTGACCAGGGTCGCGGTCGGCAGGGCCTCACGTAGGGCGGCGGCGACGGGGGCGGGCAGGGCCGCGGCGGAGGAGCTGATCAGCAGGACGCTGCTGAGGTCGTGGCGTTCGGCGGCGCCGGAGTTGAGCAGTTCGACGGCCATCGACGGCACCAGGAAGACGGTGCCGACGCGGTGCTCGGCGACGGCCGCGCCGAACTCCTCGGCGTCGAAGCGCGGCAGGCAGATCGTGGCGGGCGCGGCGACCAGGGCGTTGATCAGGACGACCTGGGCGGCGTTGGTGCCGATCGGGAAGGCGTGCACCACGTGCGCGGAGTGGGCGTAGGGCCGCGGGCGCGGGTCGAGCCGTTGGCCGGCGGTGAGGCTGGCGTGAGCGGCGTGCACGCCCTTGGGCGCGCCGGTGGTGCCGGAGGTGCCGATGACCTGGGCGAGGTCGCCGGGGCCGGGACGGTGCGGCGGCCGGTCGTCGGCCCCGCCGTCCGTCTCCAGGTCGGCGAGGCGCAGGCAGCGCAGGCCGGCGGCGGTGGCGCGCTCGTCGTCGGCCGAGCGGGCGACCGCGAGCGCCGCCGCGCTGTCGCCCGCCAGCCGGGCGGTGTCCTCGGCGCTCAGGTCCTCACGGGCCACGACGCCCGCCGCGCCCGCGTAGTGCGCGGCCAGGAAGGCCACCGCGTAGTCGTCCCAGGCCTGGTTGGGGAAGAGCAGCAGTACCCGGTCCCCCGGCCGCACCCCGGCGCGCGCGAGGCCGTGGGCGGCGCGCACCGCCCGTTCGCGCCAGGTCCGGTAGTCGAGCGCCGGGCGGCCCGGGACCAGCAGCGCGGGCCGGTCGGGGTGCCGGCGCGCCCGGTCGTCGAGCAGATCGGGCAGGGTGAGCGCGTTCGCGGCGTCGGGCGTCGAAACGGCGGTGGCCGGAACGGCGCTGACGGTGGTTCGGGTGCTGATGTCGACTCCCGGTAGAGGCCAGGGCGGGGGGCTGGTCCAGACCGTAGCGGCTCGGCGGCACCACCCGCCAGAGCCGTCCCACCCCGGGCGCCGCGGCCGGTGTACGCGCGCGCCCCCGCCCGGGCGGGCGTCCGGGCATTCGGAGCAACCGGACGCCCGGTCCCGCTTGCGGGCGGCCCGGCCCCGGTGGACGGTCGCCGCATGAGAAGCACACGTGCGCGAAGCGCCCGCCTGGCCGCCGCGGCCGTCCTCGGCTGCCTCGTCCTGGCCCCGGCGGCCTCGGCGACCCCCGCCCACGCCCCCTCCCCCGCCGAGCGGCTGGTCGCCTGCAACGAGGCCGGCACCCGGCAGCCCGGCGACGTCCTGATGCAGGTCCGGATCGGCGCCGGCGGGAGGTTCGAGGGGAGCTACCCCGGCTACACGATCACCAGGATCGAGGCCCGGACCCTCCTCGGCACCCCGCTCTGCTTCACCCTCACCGACGGAGGCCCCGGCACCGACCACTTCGCGCTGACCACCGCCCAGCCGCTCGGCACCGTCAAGGTCTGGGCCAAGCGCGACGCGGCGTAGCCCGGACGACCCGGCCAGACCGCCCCGCCAGACCGCCCGGCTAGCCCGCCCGGGCGGTCCCCGGGGTGTCGCACCCGCCGGTCGGGCCCGGGCGCCGGCCGCCCGGCCTACCGTGGGCCAGCCGCGAGCCGGTCCACCGGAGGGAGTCGCGATGCCCAGACCGAACCACCGGCGCGCCGTCGCCCTAGTGCTCGCGCTCGCGTGGACGCTGGCGGGCTGCGGCGGTGACGGCGGCTCCGGGGACGGCGGCGGGGGCGGCGGGGCCGTCGTGCTCGACTGGTACAACTTCCCGGACGACTCGGGCGCGCTCCAACAGGCCGCCGACAACTGCGGCCGCGACTCCGGCGGGCGCTACTCGATCCGCTACAACAAGCTGCCGCGCACCGCCGACGGCCAGCGCCAGCAGCTGGTGCGCCGGCTGGCCGCGCACGACACCGGCGTGGACATCATGGGCCTGGACGTCACCTGGACGCCCGAGTTCGCCGAGGCCGGCTGGGCGCGCGAGTGGACCGGGGCGCTGCGCGAGCGGGCCACCGAGGACACCCTGGCGGCGGCGCTGCGGACGGCCACCTGGAAGGACCGGCTGTACGCCGTCCCGTACAACTCCAACACCCAACTGCTCTGGTACCGCGACGACCTGGTGCCCACCGCGCCCGCCACCTGGGACGAGCTACTGGAGGCGGCGCGGCGGCTGGCCGAGCAGGACAAGCCGCACTTCATCGAGGTGCAGGGCGCGCAGTACGAGGGTCTGACGGTCTGGTTCAACACCCTGGTCACCAGCGCGGGCGGCTCGATCCTCGCCCCCGACGCGACGGCCCCCTCGCTGGGCGAACCGGCCGTCACGGCCGCGCGGGTGATCCGGGACCTCGCCGGCTCCCCCGCCGCCGACCCCTCGCTGTCCAACCAGATGGAGGACGAGAACCGGCTCGCGATGGAGTCCGGAACCGCCGCCTTCGAGCTCAACTACCCCTTCGTCTATCCGTCGATGAAGGAGAACCAGCCCGAGCTGTTCCCGCACTTCCGCTGGGCGCCCTATCCCTCGGTCGTCCCCGGGCGGCCCGCGACGGTGACCATCGGCGGGATCGACCTCGCCGTCGGCGCCTACTCCCGGCACCCGGAGGCGGCCCAGGAGGCCGTGCTGTGCCTGCGCAACCGCGAGAACCAGCTGACCAACGCGCTCAAGGGCGGCCTGCCGCCGTCGCTGCGCAGCCTGTACACCGCCGCCGAGCTCACCGAGAGCTACCCGTTCGCGGCGGACGTGCTGACGGCCCTCGACTCCGCCTCGGTGCGGCCGCAGACGCCCGCGTACCAGAACGTCTCGATCGCCGTCGCGCACGCCCTCTCCCCGCCCTCGGAGGTGGACCCGCAGCGCACGGTGGCCGACCTCGCCGGGCAGATCAGGGACGCGCTCGGCTCGAAGGGGTTGATCCCGTGACCGCGACCGGATCCCGACCAGCCGCGAGGGCCCCCGGCCGGCTCTCCGAGGGCTCCCGGCAGGAGCGCCGGCTCGCCTGGCTGCTGTGCGCGCCCGCCGTGCTGGTGATGCTGCTGGTGACGGCCTATCCGGTCGGCTACGCCGTCTACCTCTCCTTCCAGCGCTACGACCTGCGCTTCCCGGACCGCTCCGAGTTCGTCGGCCTCGCCAACTACGGCGCCGTGCTGACGTCCCCGTACTGGTGGCAGGCGCTCTGGGTGACGGTGCTGATCACCGTCGTCTCGGTGGCGGCCGAGCTGGTGCTGGGCCTGGCACTGGCGCTCGTGATGCACCGGGCGGTGGTCGGACGGGGGCTGGTCCGCACGGCGGTGCTGGTGCCGTACGGCATCGTCACCGTGGTGGCGGCCTACTCCTGGCAGTACGCCTGGACGCCCGGCACCGGGTACCTGGCGGCGCTGCTGCCGGAGGGCAGCGCGCCGCTCACCGAGCACTGGCCGGCGATCGCCCTGATCGTGCTGGCCGAGGTGTGGAAGACCACGCCGTTCATGGCCCTGCTCCTGCTGGCCGGCCTGGCGCTGGTGCCGGCCGAGACGGTGCGCGCCGCGATGGTCGACGGCGCCGGTTTCGGGCAGCGGCTGCGCCTGGTGATCCTCCCGTTGATGAAACCGGCCATCCTGGTGGCGCTGCTGTTCCGGACCCTGGACGCGTTCCGGATCTTCGACAACATCTACGTGCTGACCGGCGGCGCCAATGACACCGGATCGGTGTCGGTCCTCGGCTACGACAACCTGTTCACCGCCCTCAACCTGGGCATCGGCTCGGCGATCTCGGTGCTGGTGTTCCTCTGCGTGGCGGCGATCGCCCTGGTCTTCGTCAAGGTCTTCGGCGCGGCCGCGCCCGGCGGCTCGGCGGAGCGGCGGTGACCGCCCGGCAGGCCCGCTCCGCCACCGGCTGGGGCGTGGTCAACCTGGTGGTGGTGCTGTACGCGCTGTTCCCGGTCTGGTGGATCGCCGCGCTGTCCTTCAAGGACCCGGCCACCCTGACCGACGGCAACTTCGTGCCGCGCCGCTGGACCCTGGAGAACTACCGGGGCATCTTCCGCACCACCGAGTTCACCCGGTCGCTGGTCAACTCGATCGGCATCGCGGTGATCGCCACCACGATCGCGGTGGTGCTCGCCACCATGGCGGCGTACGCGGTGGCCCGGCTGCGCTTCCCCGGCAAGCGGCCGCTGATCGGGATGTCGCTGCTGATCGCGATGTTCCCGCCGATCTCGCTGGTCTCCCCGCTGTTCGAGATCGAGCGGGTGCTGGGGATCTTCGACACCTGGCTGGGCCTGATCATCCCCTACATGACCTTCTCGCTGCCGCTGGCGATCTACACGCTGTCGGCCTTCTTCCGGGAGATCCCGTGGGAGCTGGAGAAGGCCGCCAAGATGGACGGCGCCACCCCGGCCCAGGCGTTCCGGCTGGTGATCGCCCCGCTGGCCGCGCCGGGCGTGTTCACCACCGGCATCCTGGTCTTCATCTTCTGCTGGAACGACTTCCTCTTCGCGATCTCGCTGACCTCCACGGACGCCGCGCGCACCGTGCCCGCCGCGATCGCCTTCTTCACCGGCAGCTCGCAGTTCCAGCAGCCGACCGGCTCGATCGCCGCCGCGGCGGTGGTGATCACGGTGCCGATCGTGCTGTTCGTGCTGTTCTTCCAACGCCGCATCGTGGCCGGCCTGACCGCCGGCGCAGTGAAGGGATGACGCGGACCGATGGCGGAGATCGTCCTCGACGGCATCAGCAAGCGCTACCCCGACGGCTCGGTGGCCGTCCACGACCTCGACCTGACCGTCGCCGACGGCGAGTTCGTCATCCTGGTCGGCCCCTCCGGCTGCGGGAAGTCCACCACCCTGAACATGATCGCGGGCCTGGAGGACATCACCGGCGGCACCCTGCGGATCGGCGGGCAGGTGGTCAACGACCGGGCGCCCAAGGACCGGGACATCGCGATGGTGTTCCAGAGCTACGCGCTCTACCCGCACATGACCGTCCGCCAGAACATGGGCTTCGCGCTGCGGCTGGCCAGGACCGACAAGGCCGTGATCGCCGCCAAGGTGGCGGAGGCCGCCCGGATCCTCGACCTCACCGAGCACCTGGACCGCCGGCCCGCCAACCTCTCCGGCGGACAGCGCCAGCGCGTCGCGATGGGCCGGGCGATCGTGCGCGACCCCAAGGCCTTCCTGATGGACGAGCCGCTGTCCAACCTGGACGCCAAACTGCGGGTGCAGATGCGCACCCAGATCTCCCGGCTGCAGCGGCGCCTGGGCACCACCACCGTCTACGTCACCCACGACCAGGTCGAGGCGATGACGCTGGGCGACCGGGTGGTGGTGCTCCGCGCGGGCGTGGTGCAGCAGGTCGGCCCGCCGCAGCGGCTCTACGACGAGCCGGCCAACCTGTTCGTCGCCGGGTTCATCGGCTCGCCCGGCATGAACCTGCTGCACGGCCGGCTGGAGGAGGGGGCGCTGCGCACCGCGCTCGGCGACCTGCCGCTCGGTGACCGGCTGCGCCGGCGGCTCACGGCGGCGGACGCGCCGCGCGAGGTGGTGGTCGGCATCCGCCCGGAGCACTTCGAGGACGCCGCGCTGCTGGAGCACCCGACGGGCGGCGCGACCGTCACGGTCGGGGTCGAGGTGGTCGAGTCGGTGGGCTCGGACGTGTACGCGCACTTCACCGTGGAGGGCGACGCGGTCTCCGGCGGCGGCCTGGAGGAGATCGGCGCGCAGCAGGCGGAGGCGGGTGCCAGGGCGCCCGGCCGGGAGGTGGTGGCCCGGATCGGCACCGCCACCCGGGCGGCCGAGGGCGCCCCGCTGGAGCTGTGGATCGACACCGGGCGGCTGCACGTCTTCGATCCGGCCACCGGGACGGCGCTCAGCGCGCTGGAAACGGACGGTTAGAACGCGGAGGAACGGGCAGGCGGGGGCGCGGCCGACCCCGCTCCCCCGCTGGACGTGCCGTGCCGGACGGTTCGGGCGATCATGGGGGAACGCGCCCTCGAAAGGTGGAATGCGATGTTCCAGCTCCTGTGGATTCTGCTCATCGGTTTCGTGCTCGGTGTGATCGCCAAGCTGATCCTGCGCGGCCCGCAGTCGATCCCGTGGTGGCTGACCATGCTGCTCGGCGCGGCCGGGGCCTGGCTCGGCAACGCCGTCGCCGGCTGGATCGGCGTCCGGAACACCTCCGGGATCGACTGGATCCGCCATCTGCTCCAGCTCGGCTTCGCCGTCGCCCTGGTGGCCTTCGTCGCCCCCGCCTGGAGCTCCCGAAGGACCAGATGACGGTCCGGCGACACGGCGTCCGCGACGGCGCGGCTAGACTCGCACGGCCGTACTACGGACCGGCCGTGGTACCGACCACGGCCGGAGCACTGGACGACCGTCCGACCCGGCGCGGACGCCGCTGACCGCACCGGCCAACGGGCGCCGATTTCGCGAGGGAACAGAAGATGGTCGAGGCCTCCCCGAAGGTCGTTGTGGTCGTGCCCACCTACAACGAGCGGGAGAACCTCCCGGTCCTCGCCGGACTGCTGGCCGGCCTCGGCCTGCCGGACCTGCACCTGCTGGTCGTCGACGACAACTCGCCCGACGGCACCGGCGAGATCGCCGACAAGCTGGCCGCCGGGTCGGGGGGCCGGGTCCGGGTGCTGCACCGCACCGAGAAGGACGGCCTGGGCCGGGCCTACGTCGCCGGCATGACCAAGGCCCTGGAGGACGGCGCGGACGTGGTCGTCCAGATGGACGCCGACCTGTCCCACCCGGCCTCCGTGCTGCCGCTCATGGTGTCGACCCTCCTGGCCGACGACACGGCCGTGGTGATCGGCTCCCGCTACGTGCCGGGCGGGTCGACCGCCGAGGAGTGGCCGTGGCACCGCAAGGCGCTCTCGGCCTGGGCCAACCTCTACGTGAACACCATCCTCAGCCTGGGCGTGCGGGACGCCACCGCCGGCTACAAGGCCTGGCGCGCCGAGACCCTGCGGGCGATCGACCTGCCGTCGGTGCACAGCAACGGGTACTCCTTCCAGGTCGAGCTGAACCACCGGGTGGCGCGGCGCGGCCTCACCATCAGGGAGGTGCCGATCCGCTTCGAGGAGCGGGTCGAGGGCGCGTCGAAGATGAGCCTCGCGGTGCAGGTCGAGTCGGCGCTCGCGCCCTGGAAGCTGCTGCGCGAAGGACGCCGCGAGAAGCCGTAGCGAAAGGAGGTCCGGGTGGCGCTGGCGCCGGAGCGGGCCGCCGCACTGGTGCGGCGCGCCGCCCGCGAACCCTTCGCCGTGCAGACCGCCCGGGCGACCGTCGCGGCCACGCTCTCCTACCTGGTGGCGACCTGGCTCAGCAGCGAGCCCGCCCCGCTGACCGCGCCGCTCACCGCGCTGCTGGTCGTCCAGGTCACCGTCTACTCCACGCTCACCACCAGCGTCCGCCGGGTGAACTCGGTGGTGGTCGGCGTGCTGATCGCGATCGGCTTCAGCACCGTGGTCGGGCTCTCCTGGTGGAGCCTCGGGCTGATCATCCTGGCCTCCCTGGTGATCGGCCGGTTCGTCCGGGTGGACGAGTTCGTCCAGGAGGTCGCGATCAGCGCGATGCTGATCCTCGGCGTCACCCAGGTGACCTCCCAGGCCTGGGACCGGGTACTGGAGACCCTGATCGGCGCGAGCGTCGGCCTGCTGTTCAACCTGCTGTTCGCGGCACCGGTCTGGGTCGACACCGCGGGCGAGTCGATCGAGGACCTCGCCCGCCGGGCCCGGCACCTGCTGCTCGACCTCTCCGACCAGCTGGGCCGCCCGACCCCGGTCGAGGACGCCGCCGAGCGCCTGCACGAGGCCCGCCGGCTGGACCAGGCGATCGCCGACGTGGACACGGCGCTGCGGCAGGCCGAGGACAGCCTCCGCTTCAACCCGCGGATCAGCGAGGGGCTGCTCTCCCGGCTGGTGCTGCGCACCGGTCTGGACACCCTGGAGATCTGCGTGGTGGTGATCCGGGTCATCTCGCGCTCGCTGACCGACCTCGCCAAGCGGCGCGCGCCCGGCGAACCGCTGGTCGCCCCGGGGCTGGCGGTGGCGCTGGAGGAGCTGCTCGCGCACGTCGGCGGGGCGCTGGTGAGCTTCGCCGTGCTGGTGACCACCCAGGTCAGTCTGAACGCCGAGGAGGCCGAGGAGCGGCTGAACGCCGAGCTCACCGCCGCCTGGGCGAGCCGGGAGAACGTCGCCCGGCTGCTGCTGGAGCAGGTGCGGGCGCATCCGGAGGCCTGGCACCTGCTCGGCTCGCTGCTGACCGAGGTCGACCGGATCCTCGACGAGCTGGACCTGGAGCACCGCTCCCGGCGGCTGATGGAGGAGCTGGACCGGGCGTCGGTGGCGAGCCGGGAGCGGTTCTCCCGGCTCGGCCGGCTGCGCCGGTGGGTGCGCGGCGACCTTCCGGTGGTCGGCCGGGTGCGCCGCCGGCGCAAGCGCGCCGGGCGGCGCTGAGCCGGGCGGCGCAGGACTCAGGGCATGGTCCAGGGGTCCTGCGGGAGCGGGTGGCCGGTCTCCAGGTAGGTCTTCAGATTGGACAGCACCGCCGACCATCCCGCCTCCACGTCCGCGCGCTCGGCCTCGTCGGCCAGGTTCTCGTGGGTGACGGTCAGCCGGGTGAGGTCCCGGTGGGAGCGCAGCTCGAAGGTGACCCGGGACGGCCCGGCGGGCCGCTCCTCGCCGGGCCCGGACCAGGTGGTGACCAGGAGGTCCGGCCGGTCGGCGGTCTCCACCACGCCGAACACGTCGGCGACGCCGGAGCCGTCCGCCCGCTGGTGCTCCCAGCGGGCGCCCACCTGCCAGGTGGAGACGTTGCGGTGGCCCCAGTAACGGCCGGACTCGTCCGGGTTGGTGAGCGCGTGCCAGACCCGCTGCGGGGTGGCGCGCAGGTAGCAGATGTGACGGTAGGCGGGGGCGGCCACGCGCTCACCCCTCGGCCGCGTCGAGCAGCCGCCGGACGTCGATCTTGCCCATGGTGAGCATCGCCCGGGTCACCCGCGCGGCCTTGTCGCGGTCCGGGTCGGAGACCAGGTCGATCAGGACGCGCGGGGTGACCTGCCAGGACAGGCCCCAGCGGTCCTTGAGCCAACCGCACCGGCTCTCCTGGCCGCCGCCCTCCAGCAGCGCCGCCCAGAGCCGGTCCACCTCCGCCTGGTCGTCGCACCGCACCTGGAGCGAGACGGCCTCGGTGAACGGGAACACCGGGCCGCCGTTGAGGGCGACGAACGGGCGGCCGTCGAGTTCGAAGGCGACGGTCAGCACCTCGCCGGGCGTACCGGGGCCCGCCTCGGTGTAGTGGGTGACGTCGGTGATCCGCGAGTCCGGGAAGACCGACGTGTAGTAGCGGACGGCCTCCTCGGCCTGGTCGTCGTACCAGAGGCATGGGGTGATCTGCTGCATGGGGCCGACGGTAGCGGCGGTCCCCGGCCGGGCGTCCGCGCCACGGCCGGGGGTCACCGGTTCGGCGCCCCCGGCCGAATGCGGACGGCCCTCGGATCAGTGCACCGCGCGGCGCTCCGGCCGTCCTGGGCGGCGTGCGGGCCGTAGTCGGCCTCGTCGAGGTGCGCGCTCCAGAGCCGGACGGCCCGGCCGCCGGGCAGTAGCTCGGGCGCCGGGCCGTCAGGGGGTACCGGACCGGGGCCGTCCGCGGCTGCTGACGGAGGCTGGGAGAGGCGACCCGTTCGACAGTTGGCTGTACAACTGCGGGGGCCCGCGCCCATTCATCCGAAGGCCGGCGGCCGGGGTGTGAACGAAGCGTGACGCGATGTCGGGCGGTTCGGGAACTGTGGGGCGGGCGGGGGCGGGGCGGTGGATCAGTCCAGGCCGCGGGCGCCGCGCAGGCGTTCGGAGAGCGCCGCCGGGTCGACCAGCGGGTCCGGGTAGCCGGCCGGGCGCTCGTCCAGCAGCCACGGGCGGTGCACCGCCCGCCCGGGGACGTGCGCCAGCTCCGGGACCCAGCGCCGGACGTAGGCCCCGTCCGGGTCGAGCCGGTCGGCCTGCGCCAGCGGGTTGAGCACCCGGTTCGGCCGGGTGTCCGTACCGGTGCCCGCCACCCACTGCCAGTTGAGCTGGTTGTTCGCGAGGTCCCCGTCCACCAGCAGCCGCAGGAAGTGGCGGGCGCCGATCCGCCAGTCCCGGTAGAGGGTCTTGGTGAGGAAGGAGGCGGTGACCAGCCGGGCCCGGTTGTGCATCCAGCCCTCGTGGGCGAGTTGGCGCATGCCCGCGTCCACCAGCGGGAAGCCGGTGCGCCCGGCGCGCCAGGCCGCGCACTCCTCGTCGTCCTCGGGCAGCCAGTGGTCGCCCCGGTCGCGGTAGGCGTGGTGCGCGGCCCGCGGGCGGGCGGCGAGCACCTGGTGGTGGAAGTCGCGCCAGACCAGCTGCCGGACGAACGCCTCGGCGCCCTCGCCGCCGTGCCGCAGCGCGTCGGCGGCCAGTTCGGCGGCGGAGAGGCAGCCGAAGTGCAGGTAGGGCGAGAGGCGTGAGGTGGCGTCGGCCGCGAGGTCGTCGTGCAGGTCGGCGTAGCGGTCCAGGTCGTAGCGGCGCCAGAGCCGACGGGCGGCCCGCTCGCCGCCCGGCGGGAGCGCGGGCGACTCCGGTTTCGCGGTGGGCAGGGGCTCGCTCGCGATGCCGTCCGGTGTGCGCAGGGCCTTCGGCGCGCGGTGGACGGTCCGCCGGGGCGCCTGCGACCAGGCGCGGAAGTACGGGGTGAAGACGGCGTAGTGGTCCTTGCCCGCCGGGGTCACCGCGCCGGGGACGAGGGCGGTGAGTGCGCCGTCGTGGACGTGCAGCCGGTCGCCGAGCGCGGCGCGCAGCGCCTGTTCGCGGCGCTGGGCGAAGGCGCTCACTCCGGCGGCCAGATGCACGGAGGCGGCGTCCAGTTCGGCGGCCAGCCGGGCGGTGGCGGGGGCGGCGGGACCCCGGCGCAGCACCAGGCGGCCGCCGAGCGGGCGCAGCGAGGCGTCCAGGTCGGCGAGGCAGTCGGCGAGGAAGGCGGCGCGGTTGGGCGCGGCGAAGCCGGCGGCGGCGATGCCGGGGTCCAGCACGAACAGCGGGACGACCTCGTCCGCGGCGGCGAGGGCGGCGTGCAGCACGGGGTTGTCGTGCAGGCGGAGGTCCTGGGTGAGCAGGGCGATGGCGCGACTCATGGAGGGAAGAGCCTCGCACGGCCGGGGGTGGCCTGGGGGTGCGACACGCGGAGGCGCTCGGCCGGCGGCGACAAATCCGGCGACGTCGGCGGTCGTCCCCGGGATACTGGTCGCCCATGGATGAAGTCACCGTCGTCGTCGCCCACTCCGAACGCGCGACCCTGCGCGTCGGCGAGGTGTTCCTGAAGGTGGACGCCGATCAGGCGCGCGTCGACGTCGAGGTCGAGGCGATGGCCCTCGCGCCGGTCCCGACCCCGGAGGTCCTGTGGCGCAGGCCGCCCGTGCTCGCGATCGCCGCGCTCCCGGGGGCGACGCTCGGGCGCCTCGGCGGGCCGTCGGCCGGGGCACCGCAGGCGTGGAGCGCGGCGGGCGCCGCCATCCGG
>NZ_BAAAKJ010000068.1:26469-30952 GCF_039527695.1 Kitasatospora putterlickiae | reverse complement strand
GCGCGCGCCGACGACGCCCCACCCTGCGCCAAGCTCGACACCGACAGGCACCGTCGCGCTGGCGGCGGAACTCGACGACGAGTGCGCGTCGCTGGTGGCGAACGGCCTCCTGCCCGCCGACCTGGTGACCCGCAACCGCCAGGTCGCCCAGGCGGCGCTCCGCCCGTGGACCCCGGCGTTCACGCACGGCGACCTGCAGATCGCGCACGTCTTCGTCGACGCCGGCGAGGTCACCGGCATCATCGACTGGTCCGAGGCGGGCCGGGGTGACGCCCTGTACGACCTCGCCACCTTCACGCTCGGACACGAGGAGCACCTCGACGACGTCATCGCCGGCTACGGCACCGGCGTCGACCTCGACGTGATCCGCGCGTGGTGGTCGTTGCGGAGCCTGCTGGCCGTTCGCTGGCTGGTCGAGCACGGCTTCGACCCCTTCGCGCCGGGCTGCGAGGTCGACGTGCTGCGCTCCCGGATGTGAGGCGCGTCCGACGCGCGGGCGGGTCGCGTCAGGCGGGCGGGAGCTGGAACTCGCGCAGGGCGCGGCGCACCTTGTCCAGGGACTCCCCCAAGTTCCTCGGGGTCGTCGTGGCGCAGGGACCAGGTGACGCCCCGCAGTTCACGGCAGACTCCGGCCAGTCTGGTCTCCTGGTGCAGGACCTCGTAGTCACAGGAGTTCCGGGCCGCGTAGGCGCGCAGCAGTTCCTCGGCGACGTCGCGGCCCAGGTACCGGACGCCGCACAGGTCGACCGCCCGTGGGCCGACCCGCGCCTCGTCCCAGTCCAGGACGCCGGACAGCCTCCCGGAGGTGTGCAGGAGGTTGCCGGGCCAGACATCGCCGTGGACCGGCACGACCTCGGCACCGGCGAGCCACCGCCGGTAGGCCTCCGCCCATCGTTCGAACACCCGCCGCTCGCGACCGGTCAGGCGCTCCGCGGTGGCCGCGGCCGTCGCGGCATCGAGGGCGTCGGCCACCCGGCCGGCCCCGTGGGCCCCGAGGACGCCCAGCAGCGGTTCGTCGCCGCGGTCGTGCAGCGCGGAGACGAAAGCGCTCAGGTCGCCGGTGAACGACTCCCGGTCCGCGCGGACGGCGTCGTCGTCCACGACGGCGCCCGGCAGCCTCCTGAGCAGCACGGCGCCGAAGGGCAGCCACGGCCCGGCCGGAAGCGTGCCGAGCACCTCGGGGACGGCCAGCGGCAAGGGCGGCAGTCGCCGCAGGACCTCGGCCGTGTGCCTGTTCCCGTCCCTGGCCGCGGCGGTGCGCGGCACCCTGACGAGGACGTCGCCGCCGACCCGCAGCACGACGTTCGCGAAGCCCCGGCCGACGGCCTCGACCGGATCCCCGCTCCAGGGGAACGGCAGGTCCGGCAGGCTCGATGCGACGGCTTCGAGCGCCGCGTCGGGGTCGAGGAGCATCAGCGGGCCTCGATGGGCGAGGCGCTCAGGCCAGGGCCAGGAAGAGCTTCTCCAGCTCGGCCTCGCTCATCGGCGGCGTGTCGGCGTCGGCGCCCGCCATGCACTGGCGCATGCCGCTCGCCACGATCTTGAAGCCGGCCCGGTCGAGGGCCCGGGAGACGGCGGCCAGCTGGGTCACCACGTCCTTGCAGTCCCGGCCGGCCTCGATCATCGCGATCACGCCCGCGAGCTGTCCCTGGGCACGCCGGAGACGGTTCAGGACCGCGCCCACGGCCTCCTCGTCCACCTGCATCTCAGCACCCCTTACGCTGTCGACTACCGGCTGTCCAGTGTACCCCTCGGGGTATCGCTGTTCCGGCGGTCGGGAGCACGGGGTGCGGGCGGGCGTCGCGGTCAGCGCCGGGCCAGCCGCCGTTCGCCGCCCGTGCCCGTGGCGTACGCGAGCCCGTAGTGGGCGAACACCTCCGGCTCGGCCTCGGCGGGCAGCACGTCGTCGACGCCGATCGACGGCGCCTGCTTGACCAGCGCCCTCGGGAACGCCACCTTGAGGTACCCCGGGCCCAGCACGGCCCCGTCGAGCGGGACGAAGACCAGCCGGGTGTTGACGTTCAGCCCGACCGAGACGGCCGGGCCGACCGTGACGGTCACGAAGTACGGCTCATCGGTGGCGGTCTCCACGTAGACGGACTCCAGCTTGCCGATCTTGTGCCCCTTCTCATCCACGACGGCCTGACCCCGCCACTCCCTGATGTCGGCCGGAACGATCTCCGCGACGGCCATGGCGACCTCCCGTAGCCGCCCCACGGCGGCGGTGCCTCGATTGGGCAGTGCCCCGGACCCTCCCATCCTGCGCCGATCGGGCGGGGACCGCCCGCCGGGCCGGGGCGGAACCAGCGGCAAGACGACCATTCCGCACAACCGGGGGTGAACCGACCAACCGCGCACGCGGACCCCGTCGACCACCTACGCTGTCCGCCGACGGGTCATCAGTTCACCGGATCACCTAGGCGGAGGCGCGGAGGCAGTGGCGAGTTACGAGAGCATGTGGGAGCAGGGCGAGCCGGGAGTCCCCGCCGACCTCCGCCCGGACGTCCCGCACCCCGCCCGGATGTACGACTACTACCTGGGCGGGAAGGACAACTTTCCGGCCGACCGCGAGGCCGCCGAGCGGGCGCTCGCCGCCAACCCCGAGTTCCGGTCCACCGCGCGCGCCAACCGGGCCTTCCTCACCCGGGCCGTGCGGTGCGTGGCCGGCCTCGGCGTCCACCAGTTCCTCGACATCGGAACCGGCATCCCCACGGCCGGCAACACCCATGAGATCGCTCAGGCGGTCGATCCCGGCGCCCGGGTCCTCTACGTGGACAACGACCCGATCGTGCTCGCCCACGCCCGCGCCCTGATGGGCGGCGGCTCCCTCGGCCAGACCACCGTCATCCAGGCCGACCTGCGCCGGCCCGTCGACCTGCTCGCCGACGCCGAGGACCAGAAGCTGCTGGACCTCAGCCGCCCGACGGCCCTCGTCCTCGCCGCCGTCCTGCACTTCGTGCGGGACGAGGAGGGCCCCCACGAGGTGGTGCGCACGCTGCTGGACGCCCTCGCGCCCGGCAGCCACCTGATCCTGTCGCACGGCACCGCGGACTTCCTCCCCGCCGAGGTCCGCGACCGGGTGACGGGGGTCTACAGCAAGGCCACCGCCCCGCTGGTCGGCCGCACCCGGGAGCAGGTGCGCGGCTTCCTCGACGGCCTGGAGGTGCTCGACCCCGGGGTCGTCACCGTCCCCCTCTGGCGCCCCGACGGCGCCCTGCCCGCGGGCGCCGACCGCGTCAGCATGTACGGCGCGGTGGCCCGCAAGCCCTGACCCGCGAGAGAGGACCTATGCCGGCTTGCTCGCCCGGAGGGAGTACATCAGCGGGACGCGCGGCCGACCCTCCGGGAAGCGGAACACCCCGTGGTGCTCCAGCACCGGGAAGCGGGCGAACACGGTGAAGTCGTGCTCGTGGAGGAACTCGATCCGCAGGCCCGCCGCCACCAGCGCGCTGACGACCTCGCCGAGGCCGTGCTGCCACTCGACGGTCACGGCGGGCGCCGTGGGCGCCAACTCGCCGTCGGTGTAGGTGCTCGGATCGTCCCAGACCGTCGCCTCGTTGTGGAAGTAGTCGTACTCCACCGTGCGGCCGTCCTCCGCGAGGACGTCGGCGAAGGGGTGGAACTCCGCGAGGTAGAGGAAACCTCCCGGGGCGACCAGGGCCGCCGCCGTCCGCGCCCAGCGGGTGAGGTCCGGGAGCCAGCACAGCGCGCCCAGCCCCGTGTACACGATGTCGAAGCGCCGCCCGTCGAGCGCGGACACGGCGTCGTACACGTCGGAGACCACGAAGCGGGCGGTGTCCGCGCCGATCCGCCCGGCCAGTCCGGTGGCGGCCTCCACCGCGGGCCGGGAGAAGTCCAGCCCGGTGACGGTCGCCCCGTGCCGGGCCCAGGAAAGGGTGTCCTGCCCGAAGTGGCACTGGAGGTGCAGCAGGGACTTCCCCTTCACGTCGCCGACCTCGGCGAGCTCGAAGTCCCGCAGCGGCTCCCCGCCCGCGACGAAGCCGTCCACGTCGTAGAACTCGCTGGCCACGTGCACGGGGACGCGCCCGTCCCAGTTGGCACGGTTCGCCGCGAGCCAGTCGTCGGGCATCGGAGTGGTGTTCATACCCACCACGCTAGGCACGCTCCGGCACACGGCTCAACCCGATTTCCGCCCCGCCGTCGGGCGTGGCGAATGGTCCCGGGTCACGCGGGTGCCCTCGTCTCGTACGGTCTGCCGGCGGCCCTGCTCGGCGTCACCGCCTTCTGGACCCTGCGGGACGGCGGCCCGCACACCACCCTGATCAGCGTCCTGGCCTGGGTCTCCGCCGGCCTCGCCCTCCTGGTGGCCGCGGCGTTCGTCGCCGGCCCCGGCACGTCACTCGGCGGCCTCGCCGAAGATCGCGGTCTTGTTCGTGGTCGTCGGCGCGGAGAGGACGGAGGAGAGGGGGCGGGCCCGGCCCGCCGAGGACGTCGCCTCCTCGGGGTGCGTGGGCGGGCGGGT
>NZ_BAAAKJ010000068.1:18610-26445 GCF_039527695.1 Kitasatospora putterlickiae | reverse complement strand
GGGTCTTCCGCGGCCACGGCCCGGCGGGGGCCGGGTGGGTCAGGCGGCCGCGGCGGGGAGGCCGAGGAGTTCGGCCGAGCCGTTGCGGTTGTGGCGTTCCTGCCAGAGTTCGAGGGCGCTGCGGCAGGCGTGGTCGAGGTGGCGCACGCCGGCGAGGTCGAGGCGCACGGGGCGGTCGGCGGGCAGGCCCTCCAGGGATTCGAGCGTTTCCAGGAGACGGGGCAGCCGGAGGAAGGTGGCGTTGCCGTGGAGGGTCACCCGCACGGCGCCCTCGGGGAGTTCGGTGACCGCGACCTGGAGGTGGGAGGTGTCCCAGGCGCTCTTGAGCACCGCGAGGAGCAGGCCGAGCAGCACCCCTTCGAGGAGGTTGGTCACCACGATGGCGATCGCCGTGACGGCCAGGATCGTCGCCTCGCCCCGGTCGGCCCGCCAGAGCGGCCGCAGGCCGCGCAGCGGGACCAGCTTGGCCCCGGCGTGGACCAGCACGCCGGCCAGCGCCGCGAGCGGGATGGCGGAGAGCGCGCCGGGGAGCAGGGCCGCGAAGAGCAGCAGCCAGAGGCCGTGCAGGACCCGGGAGGCCTTGGTGCGGGCACCGGCCTGGACGTTGGCGGCGCTGCGGACGATGACGGCGGTCATCGGCAGGGCGCCGAGCAGGCCGCAGACGGTGTTGCCGACGCCCTGGGCGAACAGTTCGCGGTCGTAGTCGGTGCGCGGGCCGTCGTGCAGCCGGTCGACGGCGGCCGCGCTGAACAGGCTCTCGGCGGAGGCGATCAGCGCGAAGGCGACGACCGTGCCGAGGACGCCGACGCTGCCGAGTGCGGCGAGGTCGGAGGCGCCGGGCAGGTCGATGACGCCCGCGAGTCCGGCCACCTCGACCCGGGCGACGGGCAGGTCGAACAGGGCGGTGGCGGCGGTCGCGGCGGCGACGGCGGCGAGCGGCGCGGGGACCGTCCTGACCCGGGCGGGCAGCCTCGGCCAGAACAGCAGGACGGCCACCGTCCCGGCGCCGATCGCGGCGGCGGCGAGCGCGTCCGGATTCCCGGCGACGTCGGCGACCAGGCCCGGGAGCCCGGTGAGCTTCTCGGTGCCTTCGGTCGGGCTCTTGGCGTCGGCGATCGAGTAGAGCTGACCGGCGATCAGCACCAGGCCGATCCCGGCCAGCATGCCCTGGACGACCGAGACGGAGATCGCCCGGAACAGCCGGCCGAGGCGGGCGGCGCCCATGGCGAGCTGGAGCAGGCCGGCGGCGGCGGTGATGACGCCGAGGGTGGCGAGGCCGTGTTCCTGGACGGCGGCGAAGACCAGCACGGTCAGGCCGGCGGCGGGGCCGGACACCTGGAGGCTGCTGCCGGGCATCAGGCCGGTCACCAGGCCGCCGACGATGCCGGTGACCAGGCCGAGTTCGGCCGGGACGCCGGAGGCGACGGCGACGCCCACGCAGAGCGGGAGGGCGACCAGGAACACGACGAGGGAGGCGGGAAGGTCGGAGCGCAGAGTGCTCAGCCGAAGGGCGGGACGACGAGTCATCGGGTCCTCGGGAGAGTGTGGTCGGTGCGGTGGACAGTGGTTCGCCGGACAGTGGTTCGCCGGACGGCGGTACGGTGGTGGGCGGTGCGGTGCTGCGGCCGTGAACGGCGCCCCGGGGTCACAGCGGGAGGAAGAGGCCGGCGTCGGCCCGGTGGGCGAGCACGAGCCCGGTGTGGATCTCGTAGAACCAGCCGTGCAGCCGGATCCGGCCCTCGCTCAGCCGGCGGGCGATGGCGGGGTAGCCGCGCAGCCGGTCGAGCTGGGTGAGGACGTGGCGCTGCACCGGGCCGGCCACGGTCGGGTCGAAGACGTCGGTCTCGTCCGCGCGGAGCACGGCCCGGTCGGCGTTGCGCAGCCAGTCGCGGACGGCGGGCACGACGCTGAGGTCCTCGCCGCGGACGACGGCCCCGACGGCGCCGCAGTGCGAGTGCCCGCAGACCACGAGGTCGCGGACACCGAGCACCTCGACGGCGTACTCGATGGTGGCGGTTTCGCCCGAGGCGCCGTCGGCCCGGTAGGCGGGGACGATGTTGCCCGCGGTGCGGAGTTCGAAGAGGTCGCCGGGGTCGGCGCCGGTGATCAGGGCGGGCACCACCCGCGAGTCGGAGCAGGTGATGAACAGGGCCTGCGGGGCCTGTCCGGCGGCGAGTCCGGTGAGTTCCCGGCCGGTGTCACCGGCGCGCTGCGGGAACGCCCGGGCCCGGTCGATGAGCGGTTCCATAAGGGTGGATGCCTCCTTCGGTGACCCTCGCGGTGTGGGCCGGGAGGGGCGGTGGACGGGCAGGCACGTCGGAACCAGGTGGCCGGGTGGGTGGGTACGGCCGCGGGCGGGCGCGTGGCATCGCCGCAGGGCCGCGTCGGTGACCCTCGGTATCCCCCCGATGACCTGATGACGCGTCAAGGGGAAGTAAAACACGGGTATCGGGTCGGCAAAAGCCCGTCCAGGGCTCAGATTGTGCTGATCTGGTTAACATCCTGTTGCCTTGGAGGGCGAACGGCCTTCCGCCCTGGCATTCCCGCGACGGAGGGAACCTCGCGAGGCGTCAGGGCGTTGATGCGCAGCGTTTCCCGCACGCCCCTCGCGCGGCCCACACGCCCCCCGCGCACACCCGCGAGCCGCCACCGTTCGGCGAACGGAGGCGGCTCGGCATGGCAGTTGACGGTACGTCAGCGCCGGAGCACGGTGACGGTGAGGCCCGGGGCGGAGCGGATCTCGGCCTCGGTGAAGCGCTCGGTCACCCACTGCTTGCGGGCGTAGCGGCGGGTCTGGTCGGTGAAGTGCGGCGAGGTCGGGTCGGCCGACTGCCCGTAGGTGAGCAGTGTCCGGGTGCGCGGGCCCCGGTCGGTCAGCTCGGTGGCCATCAGGAAGCTCGCCCCGTGCGGGACGCTCAACACGTCCGCCGGGTACGTTCCGCCGCCGGAGCCCGAATCCGCCCTGGCCGTCAACACGTTGAAGCAGCCGTGCTGACCGGCGCAGCCGTGCAGCGGTACACCCGCCCAGCGCTGGACGAGGCCGATCGGGGCGTCCACCGGCAGCCCGCGGGCCGCCAGGCCGCGCACCGCGTCGGCGAACGCGCGCTGTGCGTCGGGGTGGTCGGCGGCGATGCCGCGCGGCGTGGTCAGCGGCCGGGCCGGATCGTACGGGACCGTCTGCCAGGCCGTCGTACCGGTGCCGGCCAGCGCGTCGCGGTACTCCAGCCACAGCACCGTGCCCCGGCTGTCGGCGTCGGCCCGGGTGTTCCACGCCGCGAGCGCGTCACAGGCCGCGCGCACGTCGACGCCGGAGCCGTCGGACGCCGTGATCACCGGGTGGGCCCGGCACAGGGCGACGGCGTCGTCGCGGTCCAGCTCGGCGCTCTGCACGCGGTTGCCGAACATGGCCGCCTGGAGGGAGGCGAGGGTGAAGCCGGGCGCGCCGAGGCCGTCGGTGCCGGCCCGGCGGTCGGCGATCATGCGCAGGCTCAGCTGCGGCCGCGACGCGAGCTCCGGGCCGCCGTTGTAGACGGCGGGCAGGCCGGCGATCGGCGCGTCCGCGTTCGTCAGGTAGGGGCCGTTGTTGGCGTTGGCCACGTAGTCGGTGCGGGTCAGCTCCGGGTGGTCGCCGGGGCCGAACACGCCGGGCACCAGCGCGTCCGGGTCACCGCCCGGGTCGCAGGCGGTGGTCGACCCGTCCAGCACGCTGTCGGTGAGCGAGTCGGGCACCAGGCAGCGCGCCCGCAGCTCATCGGAGACGCGCGGGACGGCGGAGGAGTCCGTGAAGTAGGCGGTCCCGCTGGAGTCGACCGCCGTGGTGTACACCCACGGGGCTCCCTGGTAGGTGCGCTGGGCCTGCCGCAGCTGGTCGAGGTTCTGTGAACGTCCCATCGCCACCCACTCGTTGAGCGAGCGGAGGTTGTCGGCGTTGGCGTCGCGCAGGGTGTAGGCGTACTCGCCGGTCCAGCCCTCGGCCAGGACGTGGCCGTGACGGGAGCGGTAGACCGTCCGGTCGACGGTGGACAGCGTGCCGTCGGCCGCCCGGACGGTGACCGGGACGGTCTCGGCGACCATCCGCTCGGTCCTTCCGTCCACCACGTACGCGGTCGGGTCGCCCGGCACCAGTGAGAGCCGGTAGGCGGTGAGGTGATCGGCGTAGCTGGTGGTGTGGGTCCAGGCGAGGCCGCGGGTGTGGCCGATCTGGATGAACGGGAGGCCGTAGAGTCCGGCGCCGGCGACGTCCAGGACGCCCGGGATGGTCAACTGGGCCTGGTAGAAACGCTCCGCGCCGACCCACTCAAGGTGCGGGTTGGCGAGCAGGAGGCCGTTGCCGTCGCGGCCGGCGTCCCGTCCGATGGCCCAGGCGTTGCTGCCGGTGCCGGGGCTGTCGGCGGCGCGGCGCACCCAGGAGGGCGGGGACGGCGCGGCGGCGGTGGCGACGGCCGCGCCGCCCGGGACGGCGGTGGCGGTGGAGCGCTTGGCGGTGCCCGCCAGGGTGTTGACGTCGTAGAGGATGTTCCAGAGGTCGTCGGCGGTGATCGGCCCGACCCAGCCCTTCCCCCGGCAGGACGGATCCGGCAGGCGGTCGGCGCCGGTGTCGCGCAGATAGCGGTTGTAGCCCGCGACGTAACCGTCGACCAACTGCCGCACCTCGCCGGTCGGGCCGAGCGGCGCCGGCCGGGCCAGCAGCCGCCGCACCGTCCCCGAACGCAGCACGCTCAGCTGGTAGGTGTCGCTCTCCAGGTTGCCGAGCCGGTCCACGGACCGGCCGTCCGGCCCGAACCAGCGCGAGCGCTCCCCGCGCACGGTGACCACCTGGTCGGCGAGCTGGCAGAGGTTGTCCTCGGCGAAGGCGTACCCGTAGCCGTAGCCGAGCCCGCCGAAGTCCTGGGCGACGACGTGCGGGACACCGAACTCGGTGCGGCGGACCTTGGCCGTCCAGCCGCCCCGGTCGGCGGCCTGCGCCGGGGCGGGCGTCAGCGCGGTGAGGAGGCCTGCGGCCAGGCCGAGGGCGAGCGCCGTCGAGGCCGATCGGCGTACGCGGTGGAATGGTTGACGCTTGTTCGGTTCCCGGTTCTCTGTCATGGCTTCACGGTGCCGCCGCAGACGGTCCATGGTCATCGCCCTGCCGGACGAGCCCGCCATCGCCCATCGGACCTACCCGGGTACGCCCCGGGGAGGGGCGTTCCTTGCCCGGACCGTGACGGGGCCCGGTTCACCTCGGGTGGTGGCCACGCAGGCCGTCGACGCGGGCGAGCACTTCGGCCACGTGCGGACGCACCCGGGCCTTCAGCTCGTGACTCCAGGTCTCCTCGTCGTAGTGGGTGTCGCGGTACAGGTTCCTGGCGTGCTCCAGGACCGGACGGTGCTCCGGGGGAAGACGGACGAGAGCCCAGTCCGCGGCGGCGTCCTTGGACCTGATCTCCCCCGTGGCGAGCGTCGTCCAGACACGGGCGAGGGTCAGCAGCACGTTGCGGGTGTCGTCGGCCAGGTCGTCGAGGAGTGCGGGGATGCCCATGACGCAGGCCCGGACGAGGTCGGCGTGCGGCACGGGGTCGAGGAGCCGGCCGGGTGGCGGTCCGGTGAGGGGATGGCCGCCGGCCAGGACCATGGTGAGCGCGAGGGCGAGGTCCGGCATCGGGCCGGGCCGCGGCGGCTCGCCCCGCTGAAGCTCCTCGCGCAGCCACTCGCCGAACAGGAAGTCCCCGGTCGGCGGGAACCGCCAGGGGCGAACCTCGGACCGGACGACGACGGTGAGTTCCACCGGCCGGACGGTGGCCGAGAGGCCGGAGATCTCCAGCAGGCCCTCGGTGAGCTCCCGGCGTTGCCGGTCGTCCATGCTCCGTCGGGTGACGGCCAGAACATCCAGATCGCTGGCCGCTCTGAGTCCCCCGAGCACGGCTGAACCGTGGAGGTAGGTGCCGAGGAGCTCGGACGCGAGGACGTCGCGGACGAGTCGGACGGTCTGCTGGAGTTGGTCCATCACGACAGTCTCGGCCATCGGCGCCGGCGCCGACTGTCGAGCAGTTCGAAGTCGGGAGCGCCGGTGGAGTCGAACCGGCGGACGACCACCCGGCGGGCGCGGGCGGGGAGCACGGCGATGCCCAGCCGCAGTCCGGCGACGGTCACGGTCTCCACGGGGTGCACCCGGCCGGAGCGGTCGGTGACCACCCACCGCTCCACCGGCCCGCCCGCGAACGCCACGACCACCGGCTCGCGCTTCCCCCGCCCGATGAGCGCCGACGGCCCACCGCCGACCCGGAAGCTCGCGCCCGCGCGAGCCTGGCCGCCGCGCACGCCGATCACCACGGCCACCTGACCGTCGGGGATTTGGTCCGCTGTCAGCGTCCACTGCGGTTCGGGGGTCATCGCTTCACCGGCCACGCGTGCGGCTTCCGGGTCGCGATCACGGCCCGGGCGACCTGCGGGGAGCCGCCGCGACCCGGTGGGCGCGGCGGCTGTGTCAGCGCGGGACAGGAGGGCTTCCGCACGTCGGTCCACAGCGGCTCGGTCATGTCGCCATCCTGCCGCGCCGCCCCGTCCGCCCGCAGGCGAACTTCGCCCCCGGGGGGTCGGCGCGATGGCCCTGGGCCGGAGGCCAGGGCCGCTTCGGAGCGCCGCCACAAGAGGCGGCTCCGGGCGCGGCCTGCGGCCCGCCCCCGGAGGAACCGTGGCACTCTCCCCGCGTGTGCGGGGTCGAGGGCTCGGCCGTCGCGGCCCACGTGGCCCTCGGCGGAGCATCCGCGCGCGTGCGGGGCCGAGGACTCAGGTCTCCTGGACACCACGGTGGAGAGCGGAGCATCCGCGCGCGGGGTCGAGGTGGGGCCGGCCGGGGTGTCGGGGCGGTGCCAGGGAGCATCCGCGCGCGTGCGGGGCCGAGGAGCTGCTCGCCACCGAGCTGCCCGACGGCCCGGGAGCATCCGCGCGTGTGCGGGGCCGAGCACCCTCTCGGACTCCACGCGCCCCCACCCTCGGGAGCATCCGCGCGTGTGCGGGGCCGAGGCTTCGTGAGCTGGGATGTTACCGGGCCGGAGGCTTCCGGCGCATCGGTTCGTGCGGGCGGGGGTCGGCCCCTCCCCCGCTACTTGGTGGGGCGGGGCGTGGGGACCAGGCCGGTTTGGTAGGCGAGGGCTACGAGTTGGGCGCGGTCGCGGGCGTCGAGTTTGGCCATGGCGCGGTGGATGTGGGTGCGGATGGTGAAGGGGCTGACGAACATCCGGGCGGCGATCTCCTCGTTGCTGAGGCCGGTGGCGGCCATCGCCATCACCTCGCGTTCGCGGGCGGTCAGGGCGGCGAGGCGTTCGGGGGTGGCGGTGGAGGCCTGGTCGGGTGAGGGCTGGGCGAGGAGCTGGTCGATGACGGCGCGGGTGGCGGCGGCCGACAGCAGGGGGTCTCCGGCGGCGACGCGACGCAGGGCGGCGAGCAGTTCGGTCGGTTCGGCGTCCTTGCCGAGGAAGCCGCCGGCGCCCGCCCGCAGGGCCTGGGCCACGTAGTCGTCGATCTCGAAGGTGGTGAGGATGAGGACCCGGGTGCCGGCGAGCTCGGGGTCGCCGCAGATGGCGGCGGTGGCGGAGAGGCCGTCGACGCCGGGCATCCGGATGTCCATGAGCACGACGTCCGGGCGGGTGGCCTTGGCCAGGTCGACGGCCTCGCGGCCGTCGGCGGCCTCGCCGACCACCTCCATGTCGTCCTCGGCGTCGATGAGGACGCGGAAGGCCCCGCGCAGCAGCGCCTGGTCGTCGGCGAGCAGTACTCGGATGGTCACGGGTGTTCCTCTCGGGCGGCGGTGCGCAGGGGCAGTTCGGCGGAGACCAGGAAGCCGCCGCAGGGCCGGC
>NZ_BAAAKJ010000068.1:17189-18543 GCF_039527695.1 Kitasatospora putterlickiae | reverse complement strand
CCGCCGTCCGGTCCGGCGGTCAGCTCGCCGGCGAAGGCCGCGGCCCGCTCGCGCATGCCGATCAGGCCGAAGCCTCCTCCGCCGGTGGGGACGGCGGCGGGGGCGGCGACGGCCGGGCGGTCGTTGGCGACGCTGAGCCGGACGCGGCTGCCGGAGTACGTGAGGGTGACGTCGGCGGTGGTGCCGGCGGCGTGCTTGGCCACGTTGGTCAGGGCTTCCTGGAGGATCCGGTACGCCGTGAGGTCCACGCCCGGGGAGAGCGGCTGCGGCTGGCCCTCGACGGAGAGCCTGACGGGCAGGCCGGCCCGTTCGAAGACGTCGATCAGGTCGGGCAGCCGGTCAAGGCCGGGGGCCGGTTCGAGCGGGGCCTGCGGGTCGTCGGCGCGGCGCAGCAGGCCGACGGTGGCCTTGAGCTCGCGCAGCGCGGAGCCGGTGGCGTCGGTGAGGTGGCTGAGCATCTCACGGGCCTGGGCGGGGTGGCGGTCGAGGAGGTGGACGGCGATGCCGGCCTGGGCGTTGGCGAGGGCGATGTGGTGGGCGACGACGTCGTGCAGGTCGCGGGCGATCCGGATGCGTTCGTCGGCGACCCGTCGGCGGGCCTCCTCCTCGCGGGTGCGCTCGGCGCGTTCGGCGCGTTCCTCGATGGCGGCGAGGTGGGCGCGGCGGCTGCGGATGGAGTCCCCGAAGGCGCCGGGCAGCAGGACCCAGGCGATGACGCCGACCTTGACGCTGAAGGAGGTGTGGGGTTCGTTGATGACCGTGGCGGCGGTCACCAGCACGGCCGCGACGGCGGTGGCGATGCGCGCGGTGGTGCGGTCGGTGCGCACCGCGAGGAGGAAGAGGGCGGCGAGCAGGGGGGCGACCAGGCCCGCGTTGAGCTGGGTGGCGACGAAGCAGAGGGCCAGGCTGCAGACGAGTGTGACCGCGAAGGCGATGTCGGGCCGGCGGCGGTGGGCCAGGAGCGCCAGGCTGGAGACGGCGGCCAGGGTCAGCGCGGCCGGGTTGGGGGCGATGCGGTTGCCGAGGCGGTCCAGGGTGGTGGTCCCGGCGGTGACGACGAACATGGCGAGCACGAGCAGCGCGTCGGCCAGGTGGGGGTGGCGGCGCGCGCGGTGCAGCCAGGTGTCGATCATGCTCGCCTCTCCCGGTCCGGGGCTTCCCTGGCGGGCCCCTCGGCCGGGCCCGGACGATCCGGCGAGGGGGGTGAGGACGGTGGGGACGTACCGCACTACGGGAGACATACTGCAGATGCAGTACATACCGCCCGCTTGAACGGTAGTACGGATGCGGTTCGTACCATTTTGACCCGTCGGCGCGCCGAGGGGCCGGGGGCACCCCTGCCGCGGTCCCGTGG
>NZ_BAAAKJ010000068.1:12073-17161 GCF_039527695.1 Kitasatospora putterlickiae | reverse complement strand
GGGCCGCCGGCCCCGGCGGCCTGGGCCGGGAGGGCGGTCTGGAGCTTGGCGCCCTCGACGTCGACGTCGGGGATGATCCGCTCCAGCTTGGCCGGCAGCCACCAGGCGCGGCGGCCGAGCAGGACGAGCACGGCCGGGACGATCGCCATCCGGACCACAAAGGCGTCGAAGGCGACGGCGGCGGCCAGGCCGAGGCCCATCATCTTGATCATCGGCTCGCTCATGCCGATGAAGCCGGCGAAGACGCTGATCATGATGAGCGCGGCGGCGGTGACCACCCGGGCGTTGTGCCGGAAGCCGGTGACCACGGCCTCACCGGGCTCCTCGCCGTGCACGTAGGCCTCCCGGATGCGGGTGACCAGGAACACCTCGTAGTCCATCGCCAGGCCGAAGACCACACCGATCATGAAGATCGGCATCATGCTCATCACCGGGCCGGTCTGCTCGACACCGATCAGCTCGGCGAGCCAGCCCCACTGGAAGACCGCGACGACGGCGCCGAGCGCGGCGACCACCGAGAGCAGGAACCCGACGGCGGCCTTGACCGGCACGAGGATCGAGCGGAAGACGACCAGGAGCAGCAGCACCGCGAGGCCGACGACGACCGAGAGGTAGGGCAGCAGGGCGTCGTTGAGCTTCTGCGAGACGTCGATGTTCATCGCCGTCGCACCGCTGACCAGGACCGTCGCGCCGGTCTCGGCCTTCAGGTCGGGGGCCTTGTCACGGATGGCGTGGACCAGATCGGTGGTCTCGGCCTCGCTCGGGCCGGTGGCCGGCATGGCGGTGACCATCGCGGTGTCCCCGGCCTGGTTGAAGACCGCGGGGGTGACGGCGACCACGCCGGGCAGCGCCTTCACGGTGTCGCCGACCTTCTGGGCGGCGGCCTTGGGGTCGGCCGCGCCCTTGGCGTCGACCAGCACGGTCAGCGGGCCGTTGAAGCCGGGACCGAAGCCCTCGGAGAGGTGGTCGTAGGCACGGCGCTGGGTGGTGGAGGTGGGCTTGGCCTCATCGCCGGGCAGGCCGAGGCGCAGGTCCAGGGCCGGCAGGGCGAGGACGCCGAGGCCGACCACGCCGAGGACCAGCACGGCGACCGGGCGGCGCAGCACGAAGCGGGCCCAGCGGGTGCCGCCGTTGGGGCGGTCCGCACCGGCCGCGGCGGCGGCGTGGCCGCCCCTGCTCGCCTTGCGGTCCTTGCGGGACAGCGCCTTGCGGCCGAGGAAGCCGAGCAGCGCGGGGACCAGGGAGAGCGCGACCAGGACGGCGATCACCACTGTGCCGGCCGCGGCCATGCCCATCTTGGCGAGGATCGGGATGCCCACCACGGAGAGGCCGGCCAGCGCGATGATCACGGTGAGTCCGGCGAACACCACGGCCGAGCCGGCGGTGCCGACGGCGCGTCCGGCGGCCTCCTTCGGCTCGTGGCCGTCGAGGAGCTCGGCGCGGTAGCGGGAGACGATGAACAGCGCGTAGTCGATGCCGACGGCGAGGCCGAGCATCATCGCGAGGGTGCTGGTGGTGGTGGACAGGCCCAGGGTGCTGCCGAGCGCGGTGATCAGGCCGATGCCGAGGCCGACGCCGATCAGGGCGGTGAGCAGCGGGAGTCCGGCGGCCAGCAGCGAGCCGAAGGTGATCACCAGCACGACGGCGGATATCGCCATGCCGATCGCCTCGGCGGAGCCGCCCGCCTCACCCATCTCCATCAGCGCCGTGCCGCCGATGTCCACGGTGAGACCGGCGTCGCGGGCGTGCTGGGCGGAGTCCTTCAGCGTCTCGGTCGCGGTCTCGCTGACCTTGCCCGGCTTGACGCTGTAGTTGACCGTCGCGTAGGCGGTGGTGCCGTCCTGGGAGACCGCGCCGGCCTTGAACGGGCTGGTCGCGCCGACCACCTGCTCGCTCTGCGCGAGCTCGGCGACCGTCTTCTCGACCGCCTGCTGGTGCTCGGTGGCGGTGATCTTCTGACCGGACGGGGCGACGAAGACCAGCCGGGCCGACGCACCGTCGGACATCGCGCCGGGGAAGCGCTCGTCCATGAGGTCGAAGGCCTTCTGCGCCTCGGTGCCGGGCATGGCGAAGCCGTCGTCGGGGGCGGCCGGCGCCTTGGCGGCCAGCACCCCGACGGCGGCCAGCACGGCGACCCAGAGCAGGGTCACGAGCCGGCGCCTGAGGAAGGACCATCGGCCCAGGCGGTAGAGGAAAGTGGCCACGGGAGAGCGGACTCCTTCGGATGGCGGGCGGGAAAGGGTGCCGGGCGGCGCGTTCGACCGGAAGGCCGGGTCGCCCGGAGCATGAACATCCTGCGTCGACGGGGGTCTCCTCGGCGTCGGCCCTGTGCAGGCAATTCGGGGTAATGCGGACGCAGCAGCGCGGCCCCGGACGGACTACTCCTGGAGGCGGAGACCGGGCGCCCGGCTCCGACCTGCGGCCGAGGGGTGACCCTGGTGCCGCCGGGGCGGTCCCGGTGCGGCCGCGGCTGCGGCGCGGGTCACCCGGGCGGAGGTGCGGACGGGCCGCGGACCGGCGGGCGAAGTAGCGTGATGTGCCTGGCCCGGGTGATTCGTCCAGGTCCATCCAGATATGTCCGTCCAGATGTGCCCACGAGGGCCCCTGTGGCCCCAGGCCCGTCCCCAGCCCGTCCCCAGCACGTCCCGCAGCCGGAGGTGGCCCATGGGCGTTCCCGCCGCCCGCATCGTCTTCGACGACAACGACCGCGCGGCCGTCGCGGAGGCCGTGAGCGAGATGCTCGCCACCGGCGCGCTCACCCTCGGCCCCTGGACCGAGCGGTTCGAGCAGTCCTTCGCCGCCGAGCACGGCGCCGAGCACGCGGTCGCCGTCGCCAGCGGCACCGCCGCACTGGAGATCGTCCTGCGCGCACTGGACGTCCGCGGCCGCGACGTGGTCGTCCCCGCCGTCACCTTCTACGCGACCGCCGGCGCCGTGCTGCACGCCGGAGGCCGGCCGGTGATCGCCGACGTGAACCCGGCCACCCTGGCGCTCGGCCCGGACACCCTGGAGGCCGCGCTCACCCCCGACACCGCCGCCGTCGTCCTGGTCCACATCGGCGGGCTGATCACCCCCGAGGTGGACGCCCTGCGCGCGATCTGCGACGCCCGGGGCGTCCCGCTGGTCGAGGACGCCGCGCACGCGCACGGCAGTGCCTACCAGGGGCGGGCCGCCGGCACCTTCGGCCTGGCCGGCGCCTTCTCCTTCTACCCCACCAAGGTCACCACCAGCGGCGAGGGCGGCATGATCCTCACCGGGTCCGCCGAACTGCGCGACGAGGCCCGCATCCACCGCGACCAGGGCAAGGGCTCCTTCACCACCAACCACCACGTCCGGCTCGGCGCGTCCTGGCGGATGAGCGAACCCAACGCCGCCATCGGCACCGTCCACCTGCGCCGGCTCAAGGAGTTCGTGGAGACCAGGCGCCGGGTCGCCCAGCGGTACGACGCCGCGCTCGGCGCGCTCGACGGGCTGGAGCCGGTCACCGAACCGGCCGGCTGCCGGAGCAACTACTACAAGTACGTCGCCCTGCTGCCGCGCGGAGTGGACCGGGCCGCCTTCAAACGGGCGGTCGCCGAGGAGTACGACGTACGGCTCTCCGGCGAGGTCTACGACCTGCCGCTGCACCTCCAGCCGGTGCTCGCCCCCTACCGGCGCGGCGCCCTGCCGGTCGCCGAGGACGTCTGCGCCCGGCAGATCTGCCTGCCGGTGCACTCCGACATGACCGAGGACGAGACCGACCTGGTCATCGAGGCGGTGAGCGCCGTCCACCGCCGGCCGGCCGGCTGACACGGCGCCGGGAGAACGAGGAAGGCCGGGAGAACGAGGAAGGGAGAACACCGTGCGGATAGCGGTCACCGGGGGATGCGGATTCATCGGCTCACACGTCGTCGACCGGCTGCTGGCCGCCGGGCACGAGGTGCTCGCGGTGGACACCACCGACAAGTACCTCAACCCCGACGCCGACCACGCCCGGATCGACGTCCTCGACCTGCCCGCGCTCACCGCCGCCCTCGACGGCTGCGAGGTCGTCTTCCACCTGGCCGCACAGGCCGACGTCGAACGGGTCGCCGCCGACCCGGTCGGCGCCGTGCGGGCCAACATCGACGGCACCGAGACCGTCCTGGAGGCGGCCCGCCGCAACGACCTCAGCCGCACCGTGCTCGCCAGCACCGTCTGGGTGTACGGCGCCGCGCTCACCGAGGCCGCGCTCGACGGCGAGGAGCAGGAGCTGGACGAGCACGTGCCGATCGACCTGGAGCACAGCGGCCACCTGTACGTCGCCACCAAACTCGCGGCCGAGATGCTCGTGCACAGCTACCGCCAGCTGTACGGGCGGCACTTCACCATCCTGCGGTACGGCATCCCGTACGGGCCGCGGATGCGGGACGAGCTGGTGGTCGCCCGCTTCGTGCAGGCCGCGCTCCAGGGCCGGCCGATCACCATCGCGGGCGACGGGCGGCAGAGCCGCAACTTCGTCTACGTCGAGGACCTCGCCGACGCGCACGTCCGGGCCCTCTCCCCCGCCGCCGAGGACCAGACCTTCGCGCTGGAAGGCTCCACCGCCGTCTCCGTCCGGGACATCGCCGACACCGTCGACGAACTGCTCGGACCGGTCACCATCGAGCACATCGAGGCCCGGACCGCCGACTACGCCGGCCGCCGGATCTCCGCCGCGCAGGCGAAGCGACTGCTGGGCTGGTCGCCGCGGACCAACTTCGTCGAAGGCGTGCGGCGGTACGCGGACTGGTACCGGGCGGAGGCCGCCCCCCGGCCGGGCGCCTGAACCGGGGGCCGGGCGGTGCCGCACGCGCTCCTGGTCTCCGGCTCGCTCGGCCAGGGCCACGACGTGATGGCCCGCGCCTGCGCGGACTCCCTGGAGGCCCGGGGCTGGACGACGGCCACGGTCGACGCGATGGCCCTGCTCGGGCAGCACGCGGGCACCGCCGGGGAGGCGGTGTTCCGGCGGCTGCTCGGCCTGCCCGGCCTCTACGACGCGTTCCACTTCTCGGCACTGCGCCCCGGCGCCCGGATCGCGCTGCTCGCCGACGCGGCGGCGCGGCGGCGGCGGGTGGCCCAGAGGGCGCA
>NZ_BAAAKJ010000068.1:11117-12021 GCF_039527695.1 Kitasatospora putterlickiae | reverse complement strand
TGCTGGTGGAGCAGCGCCCGCAGCTGGTGGTGTCCGTGTTCGCCACGGCCACGTCGGCGGTCAACCGGCTGCGGGGCAGCCCCCGGCCCTTCCGGCACCTGGTGCTGTGCACGGACGTCACGCCGCACCGGCTCTGGGTGCAGGAGGAGACCGATCTGTTCCTGGTCACCTCGGAGGTCGCCGCGTGCGGTGTGCGGCGGTACCGGCCCGGCGCACCGGTGGCCGTGCTCCCCGCGCCGCTGCGGGCGCCGTTCTACCACCCGCCCTCGCGCACGGAGGCGCGGGCGGAGCTGGGCGTGCCGGCGGAGGCGCGGTGCGTGCTGCTGATGTCCGGCGCCTGGGGCCTCGGCCCGGTGGCCCGGACGGCGTCGGCGCTGGCCGACGCCGGGCCGCACGTCCTCGCGGTGGCGGGCAGCAACGCCGACCTGGAACGCCGCCTGCGCCGTGCCGCCGCCAGCCGGCCCAGGCTGCACGCCTACGGCTGGACCGACCGGGTCCCCGCCCTGATGGCCGCCGCCGACCTGGTCGTCACCAGCTCCGGCGACACCTGCAGCGAGGCCCGCGCCCTCGGCCGCCGCCTGCTGCTCCTGGACGTCGTCCAGGGCCACGGCCGCGACAACCTCCAGCACGAACTGGAGCTGGGCCACGCCGACGTCGTCTCCGCCCGCCCGGACGAGGTCGTCCGCTCCGCCCTGTCCGCCCTCACCCGCCCCGCCCCGGCCCCCTCCCCCAGCGCCACCCCGGAGGGCTGGCGCAGGGGTTTCACGGCGGCCCTGGAACAGGTAGGCCTGGCCTGACCGGCCACCTATGACGAACCGATACGCCGGCTCGCCTCCGCCCGGTAACATCGCAGCTCAGCAAGCCTCGGCCCCGCACGCGCGGGATGGTGCCGCCCGCGCGATGC
>NZ_BAAAKJ010000068.1:8197-11075 GCF_039527695.1 Kitasatospora putterlickiae | reverse complement strand
CATCGCGCGGGCGGGCCATCACCGCAGCGGCGGTCAGTGTGCGTCCGTGAGGAGGAAGTCGAGCAGGATCTGGCGGCTCGTCTGGGAGGTGAGGCTGCCGTACACGTCGTCGAACGCGTGGTCGGCGAAGGGCAGTTCCTTCACCTCGACGTCGACGCCCTGCTCCTTCAGCGCGTCGCCGAGGCCGGTGACGGTCTCGGGGCGGGCGCTGCGGTCGCGGTCCCCGACGACGAGCAGGGTGCGGGGCAGGCCGGGGCGGACGTCGGACGTCGGGGACACCTCGCGGTAGCGGTCCGGGTACTGCTGCGGGGTGCCGCCGGTGTACATCTCCGCCGCCTCGCGGGTCCCGGCCACGTCGTCCTCCCACATCCGCGCGACGTCGGTGCCGGGGTAGAAGCCGATCACGGAGGCCGGGGGTGCGGGGGTGGCGCCCTCGGCGGCCTCGATGGTGCCGTTGTGGAGGCGGTAGGCGGTGTTCATCGCCAGGGTGCCGCCCGCCGACATGCCGCCGAGCGAGATCCGCGCGCCGTCGACGCCGTACGTGTCGGCGTTGCGCTGCACCCAGCCCATCGCGGAGAGGAGGTCCTGCGGGGCCTTGTCCCAGGTGGGACGGTCGGGACCGGCCAGGCGGTAGTCGACGGCGAAGACGGCGACGCCGTGGTCGGCGAGCCAGCGGCCGGTTCCGCGCAGGTCGCTCTTGTCGAAGGTGTGGAAGCCGCCGGCGTGGGCGAGCACGACGGCCGGGGTCCGCTTGCCCGGGTCCTTCGCGGGCAGGTAGGCGTCCACCCGCAGGGGCTCGCCCTCGGGGCTGGCGAACGTCTCGGTCGTGTCCGGCTCGGCCGCGGGGTAGCCGAGTTCGGTGACCACCTGGCCCAGCGAGACGTCGACGCCGGCCGCCCGGGCGGCCTGGAACTGGATGCCGCCGATGACCAGCGCGCCCACGGCGCTCAGCGCCGAGGCGACGGTGACCACGCGTCCCCAGCGCACCAGGCCGGCCCGCCAGGCGAGCGCGGCGAGACCGGCGGCGACGAGGGCCAGCAGCGCCATGTGGAACGGGTACTGCCCGCCCAGGACCGGCCCGATCACGCCCGCCTTGGGTATCGAGGGGACGTACGCGCCGAGCACGATGGCGACGGCCAGGAACGCGAGGAACGACGCCAGGACGGCGGCGGTGGCCCGCAGGATCCGGACGGGCCGGCCTGGACGGGTGGAACGGGCGGGCGACGCGGCGGAGCTTCGGGGTGTGGTCATGGCTCTACTCCTGCGATGGTGCGCGGAACGTGTCGGGAGCCGCGTGGTCCTCGGGACCGCCCAAAGGGGGGCGGCGAGGACCGGCTCGTGACAGACACGCTAGGAATCCGGCACCCTCGCGGGCCTCACACCGTGGAGCCGTTCTCCGGAGCGGCTCTCAGGTAGGGGGTCGGGGGGAGACGTCCGGGCCCGTGCCGCCGCACCACCGCGGGATCACAGGTCGGTGCGGCCGGGCACGACGAGTCCCGTCTCGTAGGCGAGGACGGCGGCCTGCGTGCGGTCCCGCAGCTGCAGCTTCTGCAGGATGGCGCCCATGTGCGTCTTGACGGTCTGCTCGGCGACCACGAGTTCGGCGGCGATCTCCGCGTTGGACAGTCCCCGGGCGACCAGCGTGAGCACCTCGGTCTCGCGGTTGGTGAGGACGTCGATCCGCACCTGGGCGGGCGGTTTCGCCGACCCGCCCAGCCGGGCGAACTCCGCGATGAGCCGCTTGGTGAGCCCGGGCGACAGCAGCGCGTCCCCGGCGGCCACGACGCGTACCGCCTCGGCCAGCTGGATCCCGGAGGCGTCCTTGAGGAGGAAACCGCCGGCGCCCGCCCGGAGCGCCTCGTACACGTACTCGTCGAGGTCGAAGGTGGTCAGCACGAGGATCCTGGTCGACAGGCCGGCCGACCCGGTGATCCGGCGGGTGGCCTCGATGCCGTTCAGTCCGGGCATCCGGATGTCCATCACGATCACGTCGGGGCGGAGCTCCTCGGCCTTGGCCACCGCGTCCAGGCCGTCCACGGCGGTCGCGATCACCTCGATGCCGGGCTGGGCGCCGAGGAGCACCGAGAAGGCCTCGCGCACCATCGCCTGGTCGTCGGCGATCATCACTCGGATCGTCATGCGGTCTGTTCCCTGTCTGTCCGGACGGCCGGCGCGGTGGGCACCGGCAGCAGCGCGGTGACCTCGTAGCCACCGTCGGGGGCGGTGCCGGCGGAGAACTCCCCGCCGAGCATCGCGGCTCGTTCACGCATGCCCAGGAGGCCGTGTCCGGCCCCCGGCGAGGGCTCGGCGGCCGTGGTGCCGGGCCCGTTGCGGATCCGCAGCCGGAGGGCGGCGCCGGTGTACGTCAGCTCGACGCGGACGGCGGCGCCCGGGGCGTGGCGCAGCGCGTTGCTGAGCGCCTCCTGCACGATCCGGTAGGCCGACAGCTCCACGCCCTCGGGCAGCGGGCGGCGCGGCCCGGAGACCACCGCCCACACGTCGAGTCCGGCCGCGCGCACCCCGGCGAGCAGGTCGTCGAGCCGTTCCAGGGTGGGCTGCGGAGCCTCCGGAGACCGCCCGCCGGGAGGGCCCTCGGAGCGCAGCACGCCGAGGAGGCGGCGCAGCTCGGTCAGTCCCTCCAGGGCGCCCGCGCGGATGTCGGCCAGCGCCGCGACCAGCTCCCGGGGCGGATCCGCGACCCGGTACGGGGCGGCCTCGGCCTGGATGGAGATGACGGACATGTGGTGGGCGACCACGTCGTGCAACTCGCGCGCGATGCGGGCGCGTTCCTCCAGGACGGTGCGGTGCGCCCGCTCCTGCGCGAGGGCCCGTTCCTGCTCCATGAGCTTGGCGCGGACCTCCCTCGTCCGGCGCACCC
>NZ_BAAAKJ010000068.1:3940-8162 GCF_039527695.1 Kitasatospora putterlickiae | reverse complement strand
GGCGAACAGCACCAGCACGATCGCCGTGAAGTACCAGGGCCCGAGCCGCCCGCCCGCCAGTTGCACTCCCAGCAGCAGCGCGGTGTTCAGCGCCGTCGTCTCGGCCGTCACCCGCGGCGGGTTGCGCAGCGCCACCAGGAACGACAGCCCGGCCTGCACGGCCCACGCCCATCCGGTGTACGGCGCGAAGGGCGGGTACAGCGAGAACACCGGCAGCGTCACCAGCGACAGCCACCAGGCCGGCAGCGGCCGGCGCAGCGCGGGCACCAGGAGCGCGGCGTGCAGCACGCCGAGGGGTCGCAGCGGGATGTCCTCGGTGGCGGAGACGGCCGCGAAGACCGCCACCGAGACGACCGCGGCGTGCGGCAGCCACCTCAGCGGTCCCGGCCCGCCCATGGGCGGCATCGGTTGCGGGGCCAGGGTGAACAGATCCTTCCGCGCGGTGTGCAGTGCTCCGCGCGCCGACCGCCTCCCAGTCCTGTTCATACGGTCAGTATTGTCCACTTCGTCCACCTGACGGCTGCGGCCGGGGCGCTCAGTGGTTCGGACGCTCACGGAGCCTTCGCCGGCCGGGGTGCATTCGGTCACCACGCTACGCAGCGGACCCGCCGGCCGGCCTCCCGCTGTGGAGCCGTCCTCGGTCTGGCTCTCAGGTATGAGGTGTCGTGGACTCCCGAAGGATCGCCGGGCATGCCGGTGGAACCAGCTGACGCCCCACCGCGAGCCGATGCCCCGGGCCACCTCCGGCCGGTGGCGTCACGGCTCGGCACGCCTCCTTCACCGGGGCGTCGTCGTCATGCGCGGCGGGACGGCCACCGGGGTGTCGAGGTTGCACCTGGGCGCCGGCGCCCTCGGGGAGCCGGCGCCCGGGGCCGGCGTCAGTAGATGAGGATGTCCCAGTGGTTGCCCTCGTTGCAGTACAGGTTGCCCGAGGCGGCCTTCCACTGCGGGTAGCCGTCACCCCGGAGGCCGATGTAGGTGAAGCTGTTCTGGATGTAGCCGTCGATGCAGGAGTTGCGGGAGATGTCGACCTTGTAGCCGTTGTAGTGGCTGTAGGTACCGGAGGCGTGGCCCACCTCGGTCCCGCCCGTGATGTTGATGGCGCAGCCGCTGGCCTGCTTGAGGGTGATGATCGCGCTCACCGTGCCCGAGTTGATCTGCTCGAACGAGGTGCAGGTGGAGTTGGACCTGGTGGTGCAGCCCCCGCTGGAGCTCCAGGTGATGCCGGCCTGGCTGAACTGACTGGCGGCCGCCGACTGCGACAGCTTGGTGCCGCTGGCGCCCGCCGTGGGCGCCGAGACGGCGAGGCCGGCCGCGGCCAGGGCGACGACGGTGGCTGCGGTGACTGCGGTGCGTGGCTTCATCTGCGTCTCCCGGTGGGAATGGTGTGCCTCCGACTCGACCTCCGCTCCCTGCCGCACGTCGGCGGAAGGGCGGGAAGTCCGGCGCCGGGCCTACGGAGCCGGCCCGGGCGAGGGTCGTACACGGTGCTGTGACGCGGCGGTGCTGTGACGCGGCAGTACTTCGGCGCGGCGGTGCTTCGGCGCGAGGGCCGACCGGTCCGTCCGGAGTCGCCGCCCGCGGTTTCCGGGGAACGGGGAACGAAGGACGGGCTCCGAGCGCCGGCATCACACCAGGATGACCCACCTTTGTCTATGCGAGTAGATACGAGGCTGTGAATTTCATGTGACGGGCAGTGGTCTCGGCGTCCGGGTGCGCGGGAGGGTGTCCCCGCCACAACCGGTGCTCCGGTGGGCCGAGTTCGACCGTGCCGGCCCGTACGGCGATCCATTGCGGGACGGCGCGGGCCTTGATAGACGTCTCGTAGATGTTTCCTGAGGCCGCGTCCGGGTCCGAGCGCGTCCGTCAACGGCCCGCACCGGGCAGCGAGGAGACGACCGGTGAACACCACCGAGATCACCGCCCTGCACTTTCCGACCAGTCCGCTGGCCCTCCGCTCCCCGGACCCGGCACGGCAGGCGACGGTCCGCCGGTTCGCCGGCGAGCAGGCACTCGC
Organism: Kitasatospora putterlickiae; assembly: GCF_039527695.1. Classification (NCBI taxonomy): domain Bacteria; kingdom Bacillati; phylum Actinomycetota; class Actinomycetes; order Kitasatosporales; family Streptomycetaceae; genus Kitasatospora; species Kitasatospora putterlickiae. The sequence continues at coordinate 6,145 of NZ_BAAAKJ010000068.1, read as the reverse complement.
CGCGCGGAACGCCGCCTCGGCGCTCGGCCGGCGCTGGGCCGAGGCGGCCGGTCACGGCGACCGCGTGGCCGCGCTGGCCGCCGTCCACGCCGGTCTGATCGACTGGCGGTACCGACTGGCCGTGCGCGCCGGTCGGCGACCGGCCGGCGTCGCCTTCGACCCGGAGCGTTTCCGGACCCCGATCGGGGAGGGAAACGCCAACTTCGACCGCCTCGGGGAGGTGGGCCGGTTCCGGGAGGGGTCGGAGTGGGACGAGGCGAGCCGGACCTACACGGGCGGCGCGTCCACCCCGGCCTACGAGGCGATGGTGCGTTACGGCCTCCTCGCCGAACGGAGGTTCGCCGACGAGGGCGTTGAGGGCGACGTGCTGCAGAACTGGGTGACCCTGCCGGACGGGCGCCGCGTCGCGGGCAACCGGATCCTACGGGGCGAGGCCGCACGGGCGACCACCGCCGAGTGGGTCGCCCGGGTCGCGGCCCGGGGTGTGGACGTCTCCCGGATGGAGACCGGCGGCACCCCCGTCTACACGGCCACCCCGGCCCCCGCGGACGGCGCTGTGCTGCACGCCGCCGCTCTGGATCTGCTCGCCGACCCCGGGCTGACGCCCGATCGGTTCCTGCTCGCCCGGTACGCCCTCTACCAGGCCCCCAGAATGAAGAAGGGGTCGGACGCCGTCACCCGGACGTTCGTGGTCGCCGTCGGCGCCGTGCTGTTCGGCGACCAGGCGCCGCCACTGCCCGAGGACGTCGACCTGCGGTGCTACGTGCTGGGCCAGGCCGGGGCCACCGTGACGGCGTGACCGCCCTGTTGCGGAGGCCCGGGTGCGGGTGGGTCGGGGTGAGGCCGGATCGGCCTCGTGTTCAGCGACCACCGCCACGCGGCCCCGAACGGGCGGGGACGCCGTGATCGCGCAGGGGGCCGAGGGTGAGGCCGCGGGTACGGCAGTGGGCGGCGATCAGGGGGAGGGCGGCGAGGGTGGATCGCCAGGAGTCGGGGGTGGAGGTGCAGTCGGAGTCGTGGAGAAGGAGGGTGGCTCCGCCGGTCAGGGTGGGGCGGGCGGTGGTGTAGACGGTGCGGCCGGTCGCGCCGGGTTCCCAGTCGCGGCCCCAGGTGGTCCAGAGGACGGGGCGCAGGCCGAGGTGGCGGGCGGCGAGGAGGGGGCCGGCGGTGAGGACGCCGTACGGGGGGCGGTACCAGAGGGGGCGGGTGCCGCAAAGGGCGGTGACGGCTTCGGTGGCGCGGCGGAGTTCGCGGAGGTCGCGGGCGGGGGCCGGGCGGTACTGGCGGCGGTGGTGCCAGCCGTGGACGGCGACCTCGTGGCCGCGGGTGACCAGTTCGCGGCCGAGGTCCGGGGCCCGTTCGAGCATGGCGCCGAGCAGGAAGAAGGTCGCGTGCACGCCGAGCGCGTCGAGGGCGTCCAGGATCGGCGGGGTGCCGCGCGGGTCGGGGCCGTCGTCGAAGGTGAGCGCGAGGTGTCCCGGGTCGCCGTACCCGGCGGTGCGGCGGGCGAGGTGGCTGCGGACGGCCGGGAGGCGGACGGCGGCCGGGGCGAGGTGGAGCAGTTCCACGGCGGTGGCGGCGCCGAGGAGGGGGCCGGCCTTCACCCGAAGCGGGACGCCATCCGCCGGAACAGGCCGGGGGCGGCGCCGTGCAGGCGGGCCGGGTAACCGAGCCAGCGCGGCACGAAGACCCGGTCGCGGTCGGTGGTGAGGGCGCCGTGGACGATGGCGGCCACCTCCTCCGGCGGGACGGGGCGGGGGCGTTCGCGCTGGTAGCCGGTGCCGCGGGTGGCGAAGAACGGGGTCTCGACCGCGCCGGGCAGGATCAGCCGGACGCCGACGCCGGTGCCGCGCAGCTCGTACCAGAGGCTCTCGGCGAACATCGTCAGCCCGGCCTTGGTCGCCGCGTAGGCGGCCTCGTCGCGGACGCCGACCTGGCCGGCCATCGAGCCGAGCAGGACGATCCGGCCCCGGCCGCGCTCCAGCATGCCGGGCAGCAGGAGGCGGGTGAGGCGCAGCGGGGCGGCGAGGTTGACCTCCAGCATCCGGTCCAGGGTGTCCGTGGGGGTGGACGCGAAGGGGCCGCGCCAGCCGATGCCGGCGCTGGCGATCAGCGCGTCGACCCGTCCGGCGGCGGCGAGGGCGGCTTCGGCGAGGCGCTGGGCGCCGTCGGGCTTGGCGAGGTCGGCGGGCAGCGGTCGGCCGC
>NZ_BAAAKJ010000068.1:0-3841 GCF_039527695.1 Kitasatospora putterlickiae | reverse complement strand
CCGAGGAGGCGCCGGTGACCAGGGCCGCCGGCGGGTCGCCGGCGGGGCGCCGCCCGGCCCGGCGGGAGGGCGGATGGTCGTCGTCCGTGGTCATGGCACCTGCCGCTCTGTGCGCGCCTCGCCGTCCGATTTGTCCGGCAAGTCACCTTCGCACGGCGGTGCCTTCCGAGCGACCGGGGTGGCCCCCGAGGACGTCGGCACCGGGGACGCCGGCACCGGGCCCAGCTCGGCCTCCACCTCGCCGAAGCGGGAGAGCACGAAGGTGCCGCCGACCGCCACCGCGAACCCCGTCAGTGCGCACCAGGCGTAGCCGGGTCGGGCGGTGTCGCCGAGCACGACCACCCCGACCAGTGCCGGGCCGAAGGTCTCCGAGACGGTGCCGGCGGCGGTCGCGGCCGTCACCGTGCCGCGCTGCAGGGCGAGCGCGTACGCGAGGTAGCCGCCGAGACCGCCCAGCGCCAGCCCGTACGCGGCCGGGTCGGTGAACACGTCGAGCGGACCGGTGGCGTCGAGGACCCGGACGGCGAGGCTGGTCACGCCGAAGCCGACGCCCGCGAGCAGGCCGAGTCCGACGGCCGCCGCCGTGCCGTTGCGGCGGGCCAGCAGGAGGGTGAGCAGCAGCATCAGCCCGGTGGTGGCCAGCAGCGCCCAGTGGAACGCCGGCGGCGCGTGGTCGCGGCCCGCTTCGCCGGAGCCGACCGCCAGCAGGGTGAGCCCGACCACCACGGCGGCGATGCCCAGCAGGTCGGCGCGGTGCAGCCGGGCGCCGAGCAGACGGGCGGCGGCGAGCGCGGTGACGGCGAGGCTGGCGTTGGTGACGGCCTGGACCAGGAAGAGCGGCAGGGTGCGCAGGGCGATGATGCTCAGCGCGAAGCCCGCGATGTCCAGGCCGGTGCCGAGCAGGAAGCGCCAGGAGCGGACCAGCGCCGCCAGCAGGCCGACCCGCACCCGGTCCGCGCGCGGGGCCTCGCGCGCGCCGCTCGCCTGGAACACCGAGCCGAAGCCGAAGCAGACGGTGGCGACCAGGGCGGTGGTCAGTCCGAGCAGCATGGCCCTCCCGGCCTCGGGCGCGCCCCCGGGGAACGGGGGTCACTCCCAGTGTCGGCCGGGCGCGGCCGGACCGCAGGAGGGCGGGCGGCTCAGGCCCGGGGCGGCGGACCCGCCGCGGCGGCGAAGACGGCGGCCGCCACGGGGATCGCGAGCACCACGGCGAGCGCACCGTCGAGACCCTCGTCCCCCGGCAGCCACAGGCCGGTGACCGCCATCAGGCCGGGGCTCGCCGCGCCGAGCGTCAGCAGTCCGGCCAACGCGCCACGGCCACGGTGCGGCGGGCCCTTGCGGTAGTGGTCGACGGCGACCCCGGTGGCGGCCATGACCGGCACGGAGGACCAGGCGGTCCCGTCCGGCCAGTCACCCGTCACCAGCCGCACCACCACGGCGGCCAGGCCGGCGACCAGCGCTCCCACCGTCTCGGCCACGACCGCCGCCGTCACCGTTTCCCGGACGTGCATGTCCCGCTCCCCCTCGCCCCGGCGCTCCCTGCGGGGAGGCTGTACCCGGGCGCCGGTCCCGCTCAGTCGCCCGCCCCGCCCGGCCTCTGGACGGACCCGGTCGGCGACGCGGATCCGTCCTCCGGCGGCGGACCCGCCGGGGCGGCGAGGACCCCGGCCGCCGTGGGAACCGCGAGCACCAGCGCGAGCGCACCGTCGAGGCCGCCGGCGGCCGTCAGTCGCTCCTGCCCGAGCCCTCGGCGAGGACGGGGAGGGTGGACCAGGTGGGCGGCAGGGTGTCGGGGCGGGGGTGGAGGACGTAGTGGTGCGGGGCCATGGCGGTGTCCCGGCCGGGGAGGGCGGCGATCACCGCGCGGTGGGCTGTGGCGGGGGTGAGGCCCGGGTCGGCGGTGGCGATGCGGGCGGTCAGGCCGTCCTCGGACCGGGTGAGGTCGATCGCCTCGGCGGCGGGGCCGAGGGCGTCGGAGAGCAGGGTGCGGACGGCGGCGAGGTCGATCCAGTCGGGCCCGACGCGGTGCCACTCGCCCGTCCGGGTGGCCGGGCGCACGCCGCTGAGCTCGGCCAGTTCGGTGAGCGGGACGGGCCGGTCGGCGGCGGCCGCGAGGACGGCGGGCACGGCGCGGGCGAGGCGTTCGGTGTCGTCGCGGTCGAGCACCCGGGGGCAGGCGAGCAGGACCAGCTCCAGGCTCACGGTGGTGCGCAGGATGTTCATCATGAGCCGGACCGGCAGCGGCTGGTCCGGCAGCCACTGCACCTCGGGGTCGGTGGTGGGCTCGGGGCGGGCGTCGGACAGCGCCTCCGGGATGGCGAGGCTGAGGTCGTTGACGACGACCTGGCGGGCGAAGCGGGCGCCGCGCCGCGCGGCGACGTCCTCGACGAGGCGCCAGACCTTGTCGGCGTTGAGGGTGCTGTGCCAGTAACCGCTGAAGGAGGCGGACTTCGTCCGGCCGATCAGCGTGTCGAGGTCGCCGGCGTCGGTGTCCAGGGCGATCAGCGCGTCCTGGGCGAGGGTGCCGATGTGGTCGGCGAGCGCGGCGCGCTGGCGGTTGGCGGACAGCGCCGAGATCACCAGGTCGGGGCGGTCGGCGCGGTGCGCGGTGAGGGCGGCGAAGACGGCGAGCAGGACGACCGAGGGGCTGGCGCCGGTGCGGCGGCAGACCGCCTGGAGGTCGGCGGCGGCGGTGCGGGAGCGCAGCAGCACGGTGGCGAGGCCGTCCTGCGGGCCGGTGAGGCCGTCGGTGCTGAAGACCGTCGACGGGCCGGTGGTGAGGATCGACTCCCAGTGCTTGAGCGCGGCGGCGGCCTTGCGCCGGCCCTGGGTGCTCTGTTCCTGGGCGGCGACCTCCAGCGGGGTGCGGGAGGTGGCGGGCGGCAGCTCCTTGCCGGCGGCGAGTTCGATCCAGTCCCGGATCAGCAGGCTGACGGCCGCGCCGTCGGCGCCCGCGTGGCAGACCGTGACGACCAGCCTGCGCACCAGTTCGCCGTCCGCGAGGAGGGTGAAGCGCGCCCGCGGGGCCGCCGCGAGGTCCAGCGGCAGGGTGACGTCGGTGATCGCCACCTGTTCGGCCAGTGCGTCGAGTTCGGCTTCCGCGCGGTCACCGGCCGGGATCGTGGTGATGGTGAACTCCCCCTCGGAGCTCACCTCCTGGCGCTCGGGGAAGGCGCCGTCGGGGCCGGGCGGGAAGGCGGTGCGCAGCGTCTCGTGGCGCTCCACCAGGGTGCGCAGCGCGTCGATGGCGGCGGCCACGGTGGTGCCGTCGGGGACCGGCCAGGCCGACGCCTGGTTGATCTGCTCGGGCCGGTCGCGCCTGATGCAGCGGATCATGTTGTCCTGGCCGAGGGTGAGCGGGCCGGAGCCGCCGCTCGTGCCGCGGTACCGGGCCGTGATCCGCCCGGTGGTCTCTTCCACGTCGTACGTCACGTCGGACGCGCCCTTCGGTTCGAGAGGTCTCGGCGGGATGCGGTCGGGACGCTATCAGCGCGCCGATCTTCCGGTCCAGACCAGAAATCTGGGATGTCGCCAGGTACTGACGCTCCGTCAATTCACTGACGGTGCAAGGTCGTCGGACATGCGCCAGGTGCGGATGCGGACCTGGAACGGGCGGGCGCCGACGGCCGCGAGGGCGGCGCGGAACGGGGCCGGGGCGGGCAGGTCGTCGACCCGGCAGGGGCCCGGTCCGAGCGCTCCGGGGTCGGCGAGCAGCACCGGCGCCGGGCCGGCCAACGGCAGGCCGAAGCCCTGGACGAGCCGGCCGCCGTAGGCCTTGACGCAGGCCTCGCGGCGGCACCACAGCTCGGTGAAACGCTCGGCGGGCGCCGGGTCGGGGTCG
>NZ_BAAAKJ010000067.1:26052-33104 GCF_039527695.1 Kitasatospora putterlickiae | reverse complement strand
AGCCCCTGCCGGGGATACCGGCAGGGGCTTTTCGCATTTCGGTGACGGGTCCAGCGGGGACGCCAGGGCAGGGGTGGACCTAGCACCACCACGAAGTCGGGTGAGACGGCCAGTGCGCGCGGGCGGGTGTGCGGGGAAAACTGGGCCAGGACGATCGGAGCCGACCTACGGCATCGGCATCATCATCGGCAACAGGAGCGCTCGTGGCAACGGAGAGTCGGATCAGCGGCGGTGGTGCCGTGCGCGCCCGGACCGAGGCGGCGCTCGTGGCGGGTGGCGTCGGGCTGGCCCGGTTGGCGCTGTTGGTGCTGGGTGCGGTCCCGGTCGTCGTGGTGCCGGTCGTCGGCGGGGTGTTCGCCGGTGCCGGCGTCGCGTGGATGCTCGATGCCTACTACCCGGCGGCGCTCTTCGCGCTGTTCGCCGCCGTGGTCTCGGGGGCGGCACTGGCCGGGATGTTCGTGCGTCCGGTCGCACGTCGGACGCGGACGCGGCTCGGCGACTGGTACGGACTTCGCTTGCCGGTCTCGTACAGCCCGAGGCCGGCGCTGGAGGCGGACGAGCGCGGCCACTGGTGGACGGGTTACTCGTACCACCGCTCGTACAACGTCGCCCGGCTCGCGCAGCTCCTGCACTGGGCGGTGCGGGATCGGGCGACCCGGACGGAGATGCTCTGGCTGGTGGTCAGCCCGCTGATGGTGGTCGCGCTCGGCGCGGCGGTCGCGGGGCTGCTGGTCGGCGGCGTGGTGTACCTGGTCGTGGCGGTCCGCAGCTACCAGGACTCCGGGCATGCCCCCGAGCTGGCGATGACCATGCTGGCCTCCAGCGTGCTGGCGCTCGCGCTGGTCGCCGTCGGCGTGCTGCTCGCGCCGTACGCGGTGCGGGTGTACGCGGAGGTGGCCCGGCGGGTGCTCGACCAGGACGGCCGGGCCACCCACGCCCAGCTGACCCGGCGGGTGGCCGAGCTGACCGAGACCCGTGCCGACGCGGTCGGCAGCCAGGCGGCGGAGCTGCGGCGGATCGAGCGGGACCTGCACGACGGCGCGCAGGCACGGCTGGTCGCGATCGGGATGACGCTGGGCACCATCGAGCACCTCATGGAGACCGACCCGGTGGCGGCGCGCGAGCTCCTCTCCGAGGCCCGGCAGTCCTCGGCCCGGGCGCTCCAGGAACTGCGCGACCTGGTCCGCGGCATCCACCCGCCGGTGCTGGCCGAGCGTGGACTGGGCGACGCGGTGCGGGCGCTGGCGCTGGACAGCGCGCTGCCGACCGAGGTCTTCGTGAGCCTGCCGGACCGGCTCCCGGCCCCGGTGGAGGCCACGGCGTACTTCAGCGTCTGTGAGCTGCTGGCCAACGCGGCCAAGCACTCCGGTGCCGAGCAGGTCTGGGTGGACATCCTGTACCGGGCGGGCCGGCTGCGGGTCACGGTGACGGACGACGGGGTCGGTGTGGCGGATCCCGTCCGGGGGACCGGGCTGCGCGGGATCGAACGCCGATTGGGTACCTTCGACGGTGTCCTCGCCATCGACAGTACGTCGGGCGGTCCGACCACCATCACCTTGGAGCTGCCGTGCGAGTTGTCCTCGCAGAGGACCTCTACCTCCTTCGAGAAGGTCTGATCCGGCTGTTGGAAGCGCACGGCTTCACGATCGCCGCCGCGGTCGAGACCGGTCCGGAACTGCTGGACGCACTGCTGACGCACCGTCCGGACGTGGCGGTGGTCGACGTCCGGCTGCCGCCGACGCTCACCGACGAGGGTCTGCAGGCGGCCCTGAAGGCCCGCCGGGAGATCCCCGGCCTGCCGGTGCTGGTGCTGTCGCAGCACGTCCAGCAGCTCTACGCGCGGGAGTTGCTGGCCGACGGCACGGGCGGGATCGGCTACCTGCTGAAGGACCGGGTCTTCGCCGCCGACCAGTTCATCGACGCGGTCCGTCGGGTGGCCGCGGGCGGTACCGCGATGGACCCGGACGTCATCGCCAAGCTGATGCAGACCACCGCGCGTCGTCCCGGTCCGCTGCAGCGGCTGTCGCCCCGCGAGCGGGAGGTACTGGAGCTGATGGCGGAGGGCTGCTCGAACTCGGCGATCGCCGCCCGGCTGACGGTGAGCGACGGCGCGGTGGCCAAGCACATCGCCAACATCTTCACCAAGCTCGAATTGTCCCCTGCGGAGGACGCCAACCGCCGGGTGATGGCGGTGCTCGCGTATCTCAACGGGACGGCGGGGCGGGCCGCCTGACCGGGCACCCGTTCGCGGTGGTGTGACGGTCCGGGCTGCGAGAACGCTGGGACAGGTGTACGAGTAAACTCCGGTGGGCCGAGCCCGGGAGGTGCCTCAGCCGTCCGGCGCCCCGACACGCGGGAACCGGCAGCCGGGGCAGCGTACGGCCGCAGCCGACATCCAGGGGTTGATAGACGTAATGGCACGCCCATCGCTCACCAAGGCCCACCGGGTCCTGCTCGGCCTGGTCGCGGCCGGGGCCTGTGTCATCTCGGGGATCGGTTTCGCCGGCTCGTACAACGCGGTCAAGGAACTGGCCGAGGAGAAGGGCTTCGGCGCCTTCTCCTACGCCTTCCCGATCGGCGTGGACGCGGGCATCGTGGTGCTGCTCGCGCTGGACCTGGTGCTGACCTGGCTGCGCATACCCTTCCCGCTGCTGCGGCAGACCGCCTGGCTGCTGACCGTCGCGACGATCGCCTTCAACGCCGCGGCCTCCTGGGGCGACCCGCTCGGGATGGGCATGCACGCGGTCATCCCGCTGCTGTTCGTCGTGGTGGTCGAGGCCTCCCGGCACGCGGTCGGCCGGATCGCGGCCATCACGGCCGACCGGCACATGGAGTCGGTCCGGGTGATGCGCTGGGTGCTGTCCCCGGTGCCGACCTTCCGGCTCTGGCGGCGGATGAAGCTGTGGGAGCTGCGCTCGTACGACGAGGTCGTGCGGCTGGAGCAGAACCGGCTGGTCTACCGGGCGCAGCTGCGTTTCCGGTACGGGCGGGGCTGGCGCCGTTCGGCGCCGATCCAGGCGCTGCTCCCGCTGAAGCTGGCCAAGTACGGGGTGCCGCTCGACCCGGCGGTGTTCGACCGGCTGGACGAGGAGTCGCAGGCGGCGCGCGAGGCGAAGGAGGCCGTGGAGGCCGAGGCCCGGGCGAAGGCGCTGGCCGCCCAGGAGGCCCAGACCCTGGCGGAGAGCCGCGCGGCGGCCGCCCTGGTGCCGGCCGGTACGCAGGAGCAGGGGCGGCAGGAGGAACAGCCCCGGACCGAGCCGGTGCCGGCCGGTCCGGAGCCGCTGCCCGCGGAGGTCGCGGCGCCGATGCTCGCCAAGCTCGCCCAGGTCCGGCTGCGGGCGGCGCAGGAGCCCGAGGGCGAGGACGTGGTCCCGCCGCAGCCGAGGGACGAGCTGAACGTCTGGACCGAGCGTGCCGTGCGGACGACCGGGCACTCCAACGAACCCGCGCCCGGCGGCCGCGTGCCGGGTCAGGCCTCTCCGTGGTTCAAGCCGCCGCGTCCGACGGACGCCGAGGAACCGCAGGCGGTGCACGAGGCCGTCGTCGCGCACGGTGCCGACCGGGAGGATGCGCCGTCGTACGCCGAGTACCCGGAGGACGGGTTCCCGCAGGACCCGGAGTTCGACACGCCGCAGGACTTCCCGGAGGAGGAGGGGGTGGCGGCCGAGCGCCCGCTGCGGCCGGGGCCCTACCGGCTGGACCCGGAGCTGGCGTACCAGGGGCTGGTCAGCTACATGGACAGCCACGAAGGGCAGCAGCCCAACGCGGAGCGGCTCGCGGACTGGTTGACCCGGGAGTTCGGTGCGAGCGGCAGCCGTCCGGACGGGTCGGTGCACCCGAAGGACGTCGACCGCCTCTACCCCGAGCTGCGTGACCGCTACGCCGCTTCCGGGAGGGACTGACGGGCGCGGACCTCCGCGCATACCTGCCTGAGGAGTGACGGATGGTGCGGATCGGGACAGGTGGGACCGGGCCGACGGGCGGAGTCGGCTTCTCCGCCGCTGCCCGGGCGGCCGTGGACGCGCTGCTCGCGCCGGTCGACGCCGAGCTGGTCCGCCGCTACCCGGGTGATCCGGGCGGCCGCCAGCCGGTCCACACCGTTTACGTGCCGGCCGACGCCTTCGCGGCCGACACCGTCCGGACCTGGGGCCGGCGGGCGCTGGAGGCCTTCGACGCCCACGCCGGGACCCCGGCCGGGCTGGCCCGCGCGCTGGGTGTGCCGGACGACGCGCTGCTCGCCGAGGTGCACCGCCGGGTGCGGGCCAAGCTGGAGCGCGAGCCGGTCGAGGACCTGCGGATCGACTTCGAGGACGGCTACGGCCGGAGGCCCGACGCCGAGGAGGACGCGGCAGCCGTCCGGGCGGCCGGGCTGGTCGCCGCCGCGGTCACCGACGGCGGCGCCCCGCCGTACGTCGGCATCCGGGTCAAGTGTCTGGAGGCGGCCGTCCGGGACCGTGCCATCCGCACCCTGGAGCTCTTCCTCGCCACCCTGCTGGCCGACGGCGGCGGACTGCCCGACGGGCTGGTGCTCACCCTGCCCAAGGTGACCTACGCCGAGCAGGTCACCGCGTTGGTCCGGCTGCTGGAGGACTTCGAGCGCGCCGCCGGGCTGCCGGCCGGCCGGCTCGGCTTCGAGATCCAGATCGAGACCACCCAGGCGATCCTCGGCCCGGACGGCCGGGCCACCGTCGCCCGGATGATCGAGGCCGCCGAGGGGCGGGCCACCGGTCTGCACTACGGCACCTTCGACTACAGCGCCGCGTGCGGGGTCGCCGCCGCCCACCAGAGCATGGACCACCCGGCCGCCGACCACGCGAAAGCGGTGATGCAGGCGGGCGCNNNNCCGCCGCCGGGACCCGGGTCCGGCTCTCGGACGGCTCCACCAACGTGGTCCCGGCCGGGAGCACCGCCCGGGTGCACGCCGCCTGGAGGCACCACCACGGCCTGGTCCGCCGCTCGCTCGCCCGCGCCTACTACCAGGGCTGGGACACGCACCCGGCGCACCTGCCGACCCGGTACGCCGCCGTCTACTCCTTCTACCGGGAGGGCCTCGCCCCGGCCGCCGCCCGGCTCTCCGCGTACGTGGCCAGGGCCGGCGGGGACGTTCTGGACGAGCCGGCGACCGCCCGGGCGCTCAGCGGCTACCTGCTGCGCGGACTGGACTGCGGGGCGGTGGACCCCGTCGAGGTCGCCGGTGCGACCGGCCTGGACCGCGCACGGCTGGAGGCGCTCGCCGGTCGTCGCTGAGCCCGATCGCGGCCGGTCGGCGACCGGCCGGGGGTTAGGCTGGCGGAGCGGTCCCCGGGCGAGCTGTCGCCCCGAGCGGGCCGCGTCCGCCCGCCCCCTCGTCGCCGTCCGGGAGAACCGCCGCGCCATGTCCGCCACACCGGAGCCGACCCCCAGGCCGTACCTGACCATCCGGAGCGCGGGCACGCACGAGCTGGAGATCAAGAAGTCCCGGTTCATCTGTCACCTCGCCCGGGTCGTCGACGAGGACGAGGCCCAGGCGTTCATCGCGGGCGTCCGCAAGCAGTACTGGGACGCCCGGCACAACTGCACCGCCTTCGTGGTCGGTGACGAGCAGCGCCGCGAGCGCTCCAGCGACGACGGCGAGCCGGGCGGGACGGCCGGCGTGCCGATGCTGGAGGTGCTGCGCCGGCGCGGCGTCACCGACACGGTGGCCGTGGTGACCCGGTACTTCGGCGGGATCAAGCTCGGCGCGGGCGGCCTGGTGCGGGCGTACGGGAGCGCGGTGTCGGAGGCGCTGGACGAGGTCGGGCTGCTGGAGCGGCGGCCGGTCGCGCTGCTCGCGGTGACGGCGGACCACACCCGGGCCGGGCGGGTGGAGAACGACCTGCGGGCGGCCGGGTTCACCGTGAGCGACCTGGCGTACGAGGCGAGCGGGGTGCGGATCGAGGTCGGTGTGCCGGAGCCGGAGGTCGCGGCGTTCCACGCCTGGCTGGCCGAGGCGACCGGCGGGACGGCGGTCGCGGTGGCGGCGGGCCGCACCTACGTCGAGGTGCCGGTCTGAGCGGTGCCGCTCCGCGTCGGCGGCACGCCCGTCCGGCGGGTGGAACCGGACGGGCGTGCCGGTTCCGGACAGCTTTTCGGCCGGTTTCCGGCCGTCCGGTGTTTGGTTCGCGGCGCCCTGCCTAGCCTGGTCGGATTCCGCCGATCAGGGAGCCGAGACCGCGATGCCCGTCGTCCGGACCATCACCCTGGACCCGGGGGACAGCACCGGCTGGCACTACCACCCGGGCCGGGTCGACGTCGTGGTGCTCGCGGGCACGCTGACCCGGACCCTGCACGACGGCCGGGTGGAGGTCAGCCAGGCCGGTGACTGCCTGGTGGAGCACGCCGGACCGCTGCACGTGCACGTCGGCCACAACCACGGGACGGTCCCGGTGGTCCTGGTCGCCCGCTACGAGGCGCCGGCGGGCCGCCCGCTCGCGGTGCCCGTGCCGGTGCCCGGGTGGAGCCGCAGCGGCGCCGGCCACCGCGCCGACTGACCCGGCTGCGGGCCCGGAGGGGCCCAGCAGATCCTCGTCGTCCGCGCCGGACGGCTTGAGCAGATTCACCCGAATGTAGTGACGTGGCCCGGAGTTGGAACTTCCTCTCCGGGCCATGGCGTTTCCTGGGCACAGGTCCGGCGAACCGGACCAATGACCCATCGATGGAGGACACGGGACCCCACCACCGAACCCGGAGGTATGCGCATGACCGCGGAACGCTCCCCGTCGTCGTTTCCCACCCAGGCCGGCCCCTCCGGCCCGGCGACGCCCTACCGGATGACCGTCACCACCGCCCTCCCGCACATTGACGCCCTCTCCCTGGCCGACCAGTGCCTCGCCGCCTGGCTGAAACAGGAATGGCGCGAGGAACCCCCGCCCCCCGAACCCGCCGACCCGTCCGGCGCCGCACGGCCCGCCGAACGGCTCCGGCTCGGCGAGCGCGTCCTGCTGGACCGCGACGGCGGCCCGTTCGTCGGCCCGTTCGTCGGCCCGCTTGTCGGCCCGCCGCCCGGCGGCCGCTACGACCGCCGCCGGATCGCC
>NZ_BAAAKJ010000067.1:24397-26019 GCF_039527695.1 Kitasatospora putterlickiae | reverse complement strand
GTTCCGGTGCCCGAGGTGGTCCGCGCCCTGCTGCCCCTGCTGGACGCCGCCGACGGCCCGGCCGCCGTGCCGGCCGCGCCCCGGGTGCTCACCGCCGCCGGGGTCGACCGGCTCGTCGACGAACTCTGCGACCCTGACCGCCGGATGCCCACCGTGGTGGCCAGCGTCCCGGCGGGCCTCGGCACCGGACAGTGGCTCGCGGACGTCGTCGGCCCGCTCTGCGACCAGCTGCCCGGCCTCGCCGGCCTGTACGTGCTCGACGCGGACGCCCGGACCAGGTTCAACGTCGCCCTTGAGTACCACGCCGTCTACGGCGGCGCGGTGCGCACCTACCTGCCCGAGGTCGACCCGGCCTCGCGGCGGGACGGCCGCCGGCACCCGGTGCTGGCGCGGAACCGGATCGAGGAGGACCCTCGGCGCGCGGCCGCCCTGCTGACCCGCGAGCCGCGCCGGCTCGCCGCCGAACGTCCCCTGCCGCCCGTGCTGGCGGGCGTCCCGGCGCTGCGGGTGCCCCGGCCCGGCCCGGTCGCGGAACCGGCGCCCCCCGTGCCCGCCCACGGGCGGGAGGAACGCGAGCGGGCCGCTCAGCCGGCGCGGCACGAGCTCCGCCGGGAACGCCACCACGAGCGGCCGAAGCCCAAGGTGCCGCAAGCCGGGGCCACCACGGGGCGGGCGTCCGGTCCCGGTCAGGGGCGGGTGTCGGTCGGCCGGCTCTGCGCGGTGCCGGGCGGTGCCGGAACCCCCGCCGCGCCGACCGCGTCCACCCACCGCGCCGGGCGGCGGCGTGCCGGACCGCCCGGCGGCCGAGGTGGCGTCCCGCTCACCTTCACCGAGCTGATGGCCCGGCTCGGCGAGTTCCCGCTGCTCACCTTCACCGGCGACCAGAAGGCCGCGCTCGCCCTCGACGAACTGCGCTGCGCCGGCGGCGGCTGGGCCCGGCTCACCTGGGACGGCCTCACCGCGCTCCAGGAGTACGCCGAGGCGGCCGTGCGCGGCCAGGCGGGCGGCGACTTCAAGCAGTGGTGCGAACGCACCCCGGCCGGCTGTCACCGCTTCCCGCCCCGCAAGGCGGTGCGCGGCGAGTCCCGGACGGTGCACAGTCACGCCAAGTGGAAACGCGAGCGGATGCTGCCGGTGCCGGAGTGCGTGGACGCGTCCCGGCGCGCGTTCATGGGCGCGCACCTGCGGATCGGTGGCGGCCGCACCGCGCCCCGGCTGCACTACCTCGACGACTGTTCGGGCAGTGGCCGGATCTATGTCGGCTACATCGGGCTGCACCTGACCAACACCAGGACGAACTGAGAGGCTTGGCTGACCGGTGCGCCCGTTCGGTGGACAATGTCCGGCAGGGGGCGGGCCTCGGGGTGGCCGACGGGCTGCCGACCGCCCCGGGCAGGCGCCGGACGAGCATGGGGGAACGACCACCGATGCAGTACTCAGCAGACGGCCGGCCCGACGGTGCTGTCACGGCCCCCCAGCCGGGCTTCCTCGCCTCGGTCTTCCGTGACCTCGGGGTCGAGCCGGAGGACGACGGGCCGTCCGGTGCCCCAGTCCTTGTAGAACTTCCGGGAACCATCGGAAAGGGTGATGAAGGGCATGACGGCCTTTCGGTTGTGCTGGTT
>NZ_BAAAKJ010000067.1:18384-24391 GCF_039527695.1 Kitasatospora putterlickiae | reverse complement strand
CGCGCTCACCCACCACCGCACGCTCACCGTCCAGGCCGAGCAGGAGCGGCTGGCCGACCTGCTCCGGCGGGCCGCGCTACCCGTCTCGGCCATGGACTTCGAGAGCCAGCTGCGCCGCTACGAACCGCGCCCCTACCCGGCCGACGGTCCGGTCGCGGCGGGCGGCGAGGACCCGGAGCCGCGCTGGGAGGACTTCGCGCCCCCCGAGCCGCCCGCCGCCGACCCCGACGAGGCCCCGTCCCGCCGGCTGCTCGACTCCGGCTACCAGCGCGAGCTGGCCCAGGCCCGGCTCGCCCACCAGCGCGCCCTGCGCGAATGGCGCACCCGGCGGGCCGACGCCGTCGACCCGGCCGCCGACGAGTCCCGGCGCGCCCACCACGAGGCCGAACAGGCCCGGGCGCGCGCGGTGCGCGAGTACAACGAGTCCCTGGAGGAGTGCCGCCGCGCCTACCGGCAGGCCGAGCCGGCCGCCGTCGAGTCGCTACTGGAGCGCGCCCTCGCCGCCGCCGAGACCCACACCCAGGACCTGTCGGCGTCCTGCCGGGCCGTCTACCGGCCGCTGACCCGCACCGCCGTGCTCGACCTCGACCTGCCGGCCCTCGACGTGGTGCCCTCGCTGACCGGCTACCGGCTCGGCCCGGACGGCGAGATCCTTCCGGTGCCGCGCCCGCCGGCCGACCGGTCCACCGACTACCTGCGGCTGGTCGCCCGGCTCGCCCTGCGCGCTCTGCAGGCCGCCGACGCCGTCGACACCGACGAGATCCTCGCCGGGGTCGTGCTCAACGGCTGGCTGCGCGAGCCCGGCGGGGCCGAGCCGCTCTGCCTGGTCAGCGTGGACGCGGACCGCGACGCGCTGGCCCGCACCAGGCTGCTGCCGCCCACCGACCCCGACGAGCAGCCCGACGGCGACGGCGTCTACGCGGACGCCGAGCAGGACGAGGCCCTGGTCCGGCTGCGCCACCTCGGTGCCGCCGTCAGCCCCGACCCGTACGGCCGGGCGGGCGTCGAGCCGGCCGCGCAGGCGGCGGCCACCGTCCCGGCGGCGCCGGACCTGTCGGCGAACGAGTTCGCCCAGCTGGTCCGCGAACTGCTCACCCGGGGCGGGCTGGGCCAGTGGAGCGTACGGCTGCGCGGCCCGGCCGGACTGGTGGCCACCGGTGAGGGGCCGACCGGCAGCGCGCTGCNNNNCGCTGGGTGGTCTGGGCCTCGCGGGGCGCCGGGCCGGTGGGGGAGGAGGAGATCCGCACGCTGGCGGAGGCGGTCCGCGAGGAGTCCGCCGAGCGCGGCCTGCGGCTGACCACCGGCCACTTCACCGACGGGGCGCTCGACCTGACCGGCGAGGACGGGCACCGGCACATCCACCTGGTCGACGGGGACGGCGTGCGCGAGCTGGCGCACACCCACCTCGGCCTGCCGCTCGCCGCCGGGCGCTGAGCCGCACGCCGACGGGCCGTCGGCTCACCCCGACGGCCCCGTCCGGCGGGCGTCGGCGCGCGGGCTGCACGACGCTGGGGGACACGGCCGCGCGGCACCGGTCGCCGGCCGGCCCGGGGACGGCGGAACACGGGGGGAGACGAGTGAACAGACGGCCCGTCACGGGGGCGGAACGGTGACCGCGGTCCTGGTCGCCGCCGGGGCGTTCCTGATGACGCTGATCGGCGGCTGGGTCGCGCAGCGCACCGGGGACCGCCGCCACCTGGTGCTCGGCTTCGCCGCCGGGCTGATGCTCGGCGTGGTCGCCTTCGACCTCCTCCCGGAGGCGCTGCACCAGGCGCCCGAGGAGGTCCACGGCGTCCCGCAGGCGCTGCTGATGTTCGCGGCCGGATTCCTGGCCATCCACATCGTCGAACGGGCGGTGGCGATCCACCGGGGCCACGAGGCGGAGTACGCCGAGCACACTCACGGCCAGCGCTCCGCGCAGGACCACGCCCACGGGCACGCCCACGGCGGCGCCCGGTCCGGCGTCAACGGGCACCAGGGCGTCGGACTGACCGCCGCCCTCGCCCTGGTCGGCCACAGCGTCATGGACGGCTTTGCGATCGGCGCGGCCTTCCAGGCCGGGACGACGGTCGGGACGGTGGTGGCGATCGCCGTGGTCGCGCACGACTTCGCCGACGGCTTCAACACGTACACCATCACCCGGCTCTACGGGAACAACCGGCGGCGGGCGCTGACCCTGCTGGCGGCGGACGCGCTGGCACCGGTCACCGGTGCCGCGATCACCCTGCTGTTCACCATCTCCGAGCACCTGCTCGGCCTCTACCTGGGGTTCTTCGCAGGGTTCCTGCTCTACCTGGCGACCTCCGACATCCTGCCCGAGGCGCACAGCCCGCACCCCTCGCGGACCACGCTGCTCTGCACCCTCGGCGGGGTGGGCTTCATGTGGCTGGTGATCGGCCTCGCCGGCTGACGCCGCGTCGAAGGGCGTCGGCCGGGCCGGTCAGCCGCTCCGGGCGTCCCAGTGGGCCCGCATCACGGCCAGCGCCTCGGTGATCGCCGGACGGCGCGAGGCCTGGGAGCGCCAGAGCGCGAACACCCGCCGGGCCGGCTCCGGCACCACCGGCCGGGCGACCACCTCCGGCGGCAGCGCGCCCCGCCCCAGCCGCGGCACCAGCCCGACGCCGAGACCCGCCGCGATCAGCGCGATCTGCGTCTCGAACTCGCCGACCTGGTAGCGCACGTCCGGCTCCTCACCCGCCTCGCGCAGCGTCCGGACCAGCCAGTCGTGGCAGATGTTGCCCGGCGGCACGCTGGTCCACCGCTGCCCGCGCAGCAGTTCCTCCGGCACCGCCGCGAGCCCGGCCAGCGGGTGGCCGACCGGCAGCAGCAGGTCCACCGGGTCCTCACCGAGGTCCAGCCGGGACAGGCCGTCCTGGACCGGCAGCGGCACCGTCGGCCAGTCCTGGACGAGTGCCAGGTCGACCTCCCCGCGCGCCACCAGCTCGGCCGCCGGGTACGGGTCGCTCTCCAGCAGCCGCACGTCCAGGTCCGGACAGCGCTCGCGCAGCTCGGCCAGCACACCCGGCATCAGCCCGCGCGCGCCGGTCGCGAAGGCCGCCACCAGCAGCCGTCCGACCGCCTGGCCGCGCTGCTCCTCCAGCCGCACCTCGGCCCGCTCCACCAGGCCAAGCACCGCCTGCGCGGTGGCGGCCAGGTCGCGCGCCGCGTCCGTCAGAACCACCCCGCGGCCCTGGCGCTCCAGCAGCACCGTCCTGGTCTCCCGCTCCAGCTTGGCGATCTGCTGGGAGACGGCGGACGGGGTGAAGCCGAGCGCCGCGGCCGCCCCGCCGACCGAGCCGTGCACCGCCACCGCGTGCAGCGCCCGCAGACGCCCCAGATCCATCATGCAGCCATGCTAAAGCGTGGCCTTCAGAATTCATCGCTGGTGCTACACGGTGGTCGGCGGCCATCCTCGTGCCATGAGCGCATCCCCGCAGGCCGCTCCGGGCGGCGGCACGACCGGCGGCATGAGGCCGCGTCACATCGCCCTGGCCGTCCTGGTGGCCGCCGTCTGGGGCCTCAACTTCGTCCTCATCCACGTCGGCCTGGAGAACTTCCCCCCGCTGCTCTTCTGCGCCCTGCGGTTCGCGGTGGTGGCCGTCCCGGCGATCCTCTTCGTCGGCCCGCCGAAGGTCGCCTGGCGGTGGGTGCTCGCGGTCGGCCTGGTGCTCGGCGTGGTCAAGTTCGGCCTGCTCTTCCTCGGCATGCACGCCGGGATGCCCGCCGGCCTCTCCTCCCTGGTGCTCCAGGGGCAGGCCGTCTTCACCGCGCTGTTCGCCGGCGTCCTGCTGGGCGAGCGCCCCGGCGGACGGCGGCTGATCGGCCTGGCCGTCGCCTTCGCCGGAATCGGCCTGAGCGCCGTCGACCGCAGCCTCGGTGGACCGCTCGGCGCCTTCGTCCTGGTCGTCCTCGCCGCGGCCGCCTGGGGCCTGTCCAACGTGCTGACCCGCAAGGCCGCCCCACCGGACGCGCTGCGCTGGATGGTCTGGGTCAGCGCCGTGCCGCCGCTGCCGCTGCTCGCCCTCTCGCTGCTGGTCGAGGGCCCCGAAGCGGACCTGCGGGCGCTGCGCGGGATCGGCCTCGCCGGACTCGGCGCGATCGGCTACGTCGGACTGGTCTCCACCCTGTTCGGCTTCGTCGCCTGGAGCTACCTGCTGCGCCGCTACGACGCCACCGCCGTCGCGCCCTACTCGCTGCTGGTACCGGTGTTCGGGATGTCCTCGGCGTGGCTGCTGCTCGGCGAGCCGGTCGGCCCGCCGGCCGCCCTCGCCGCGGTGCTGGTGGTCGTGGGGATCGGGATCACCGCGCTGCGCCCGGGGGCGTTGTCCGGCGCGGCGCGGCGGTGGGGCCGACGGTCGCCGCGTACGCGGACTCGGCCGTCCGCAGCGCTCCCAGCAGCGCCTCCTGCTCGGCGGGGCTGACCGGGCCGAAGTACTCCTGGGCCACCTCGTGCCGGACCTGACCGATCCGCTCCACCGCCGACCGGCCGGCCGCGGTCAGCAGGATCCGCACGGCACGGCGGTCGGCCGGGTCCGGGCTCCGCTCGACCAGGCCGGCCTCCTCCAGGGCGTCGACCACCGTGGTGGCCGAGCGGGGGGCGATGTGCAGCCGGTCGGCCAGATCGCTCAACCGCATCGCGCGGTCGGGCAGCTCGCAGCCGGGGGCGTGCGCGAGGGTGCGCAGGGCGCGGCCCTGACCGGGGGTGATGCCGTAGGGCTCCAGCCGCTCGCTGGTGCGCCGGCGGATCCGCTTGATCGCCCGGGTCATCGCGTCGGCCAGCTCGGCGGCGGTGTCCGGGGCGGGCGCCGGGTCCGGGGCGGGGGAGGAGCCCGCCGCGTCGTCGGTCGGCGTGGTGGTCATGGGCGGCTCTCCTCGGCAGGTGTTCGACCCAGGGTATCGGCCGGTCCCCAGGCCGCCCGGAAAAATGTTGAGCATGGCTCAGCATCTGCGTTAGCGTAGGCCGCGAGTGAGGGCACCCTAAGTTCCCTCCCCCGACCCTGGAGGGCCCGTGCCCCGCTCCGAAGCCCGCGTCGCCACCGACCGCTCCGCCCGCTACGCCAAGCAGCTCGCCGCCCACATGGGCCGCAAGATCCAGGCCGACTGGTCCGAGGAGACCGGCCACGGCACCCTCGTCTTCAGCGCCGGCACCGCCACGCTGGAAGCCGCCCCCGACGCCCTGCTGCTCGCGGTCGAGGGCGCCACCGAGAACCTGCCCGGCCTGGAGGACGTCGTCGGCCGCCACCTGGTCCGCTTCGGCGCCCGCGACGAACTGGTCGTCGAATGGCACCGCGACAACGGCGAGCCCGGCCACGTCCACCGCAACGACGAGGACCCGGCCGAGAGCTAGGCTCCCGGAGTCCCGCCGGGGCGGCCGGTGAGCGGCCACCGGGCGAGGGCCCACAGGAGCAGGCCGCCCAGGCACCAGCTGGCCACCACGTCCAGCAGCCAGTGGTAGTCGCTCCACACCAGCCCGAGGCCGACGCCCGCGACCAGCAGCGCCGTCCCGGCGGCGAGCACCCGCCGCGCCCGGCCGCCGGCCGTCCGGGCCAGCAGCAGCGCCGCCACCCCGTAGCCGAGCGTGGCGGTCGCGGTGTGGCCGGACGGGTACCAGCCCCACTGGTCCGCCGCCAGCGGCAGCCCGAACGGTCCCGGCCGCGCGAACCACGCCTTCGCCGGCACGACCAGCAGCGGGATCAGCCCGGCCGTCACCACCGCCACCGGGAGCGGCAGCCACCAGCGGGCGAGGCCCGCCCCCCGCTCCCGCCAGGCCGCCACCGCCGCGCCGAGCAGCAGCACCGGCACCGCCACCGAGCCGCCGCCCAGGTCGGAGAACGCCTTGCCGAGGTGGTTGAGCAGAGTGCTGTGCAGCGTGTGCCGGGTCTCCCGGACGGCGTGCCGGACCCAGCGGTCCAGGTCCAGCAGTGGCCCGTCCACCGCGACCTGCCAGGACACCAGCAACAGCACCACCCCGAGGACCACCGGCACCGCAGGGTGGGCGAGGACGCGA
>NZ_BAAAKJ010000067.1:18064-18376 GCF_039527695.1 Kitasatospora putterlickiae | reverse complement strand
GGAGCAGGGGGGAGAGCTCCGGGGCGGCCCTGATGATCGCCGCTCCGTGCGCCCCGGGGGGTGTGGGTCGGACGGCCGGTCGATCGGCTTTCGGTATACACCGCCCCGGGCGGGACGGCCTGGTTGTCCTCGCGGCCCTCGCGCGGAGCCGCCCCGGAGGGCGGTGCCGCGGACGGATCCGCCCATGGCTGGGGCTCGCTGTCCATCTGTGATGACACTACGTCAAGGTCCGTTCGGCGCCGAGGAGCTTCAGCGATTCCGCACACCATCTTCACCGTCCGCGCCGGTGGCGTCACACCGGGTTCGAACCGA
>NZ_BAAAKJ010000067.1:3225-18057 GCF_039527695.1 Kitasatospora putterlickiae | reverse complement strand
CCCGTTCAGCGCTGTCCGGACATCCCTCCGGCGGGTCTTCGGCGCGGCGTCAGGGCCGCGGGCCGGCTCAGACGGCGGCGAACGCGCCCTCGATGATGTCCAGGCCCTCGTTCAGCAGGTGCTCCGGCATGACCAGCGGCGGCAGGAAGCGCAGCACGTTGCCGTAGGTGCCGGCGGTCAGCACGACCAGGCCCTCGGCGTGGCAGGCCTTGGCGATCGCCGCGGTGGCCTCCGTGTTCGGCTCCTTGCCGCCCGGCTTCACCAGCTCGACGGCGATCATCGCGCCGCGGCCGCGGACCTCGCCGATGATGTCGAACTTCTCCTGCATCGCCCGCAGGCGGCCCAGCATGATCTCGCCGATCCGCTGCGCCTTGCCGTTGAGGTCCTGCTCCTTCATGGTCTCGATGGCGCCCAGCGCGGCGGCGCAGGCCACCGGGTTGCCGCCGTAGGTGCCGCCCAGGCCACCGGTCTGCGCGGCGTCCATGATCTCGGCGCGGCCGGTCAGCGCGGACAGCGGCAGACCGCCGGCGATGCCCTTGGCGGTGGTGATGAGGTCCGGGACGATGCCCTCGTCCTCACAGGCGAACCACTGGCCGGTGCGGCAGAAGCCGGTCTGGATCTCGTCCGCGACGAACACGATGCCGTTGGCCTTCGCGAACTCCACGATGGCCGGCAGGAAGCCCTTGGCCGGCTCGATGAAGCCGCCCTCGCCCTGGATCGGCTCGATGATGATCGCGGCGACGTTCTCGGCGCCGATCTGCTTGTTGATGGTGTCGATCGCCTGGGCGGCGGCCTCGGCGGCGCAGTTCTCCGCACCGGTCAGCCAGCGGTAGGGGTAGGCGACCGGAACCCGGTAGACCTCGGGGGCGAACGGACCGAAGCCCTGCTTGTACGGCATGTTCTTCGCCGTCAGCGCCAGGGTGAGGTTGGTGCGGCCGTGGTAGCCGTGGTCGAACACCACGACGGCCTGGCGCTTGGTGTAGGCGCGGGCGATCTTCACCGCGTTCTCGACGGCCTCGGAGCCCGAGTTGAACAGCGCGGTGCGCTTCTCGTGGTCGCCCGGGGTCAGCTCGTTCAGCTGCTCGGCCACGGCCACGTAACCCTCGTACGGGGTCACCATGAAGCAGGTGTGGGTGAAGGCGGCCAGCTGCTCGGTCGTCTTCGCCACCACGGCCTCGGCGCTGTTGCCGACGTTGGTGACGGCGATGCCGGAGCCGAAGTCGATCAGCGAGTTGCCGTCCACGTCCTCCAGTACGCCGCCGTTGGCGCGGGACACGTACACCGGCAGGGTGGTGCCGACGCCGGCCGCCACCGCACCCAGCTTGCGGGCGTGCAGCTCCTGCGACTTCGGACCGGGGATCGCGGTGACCAGGCGGCGCTCCTGCGGGAGCGGCGTTGCGGCGCTCATGGGTTTCTCCAGACTTCTCGGCTCGGTAGTTCGCAGGCTACGGGGGCGCTCTCCGGGCAGGCATGCGCCACTCGGTAGCAGTGAGCCGTCCGACTTGTCCGGGGCGGCCAGCGCGGTCGGCGCCACGACCGGCGGCCCGCGCTCCACTACATTGAGCGCGGGCGTGTCGCCGGGGCGGTGGCATGGGTATGGGCGGCACCGACGGCGGTCGGCCGTCGGGCGAGGGAGCGGGGCCGTACATGGGACTGGACGGGGCACGGAGCAACAGCGAGCGGACCACCGCCACCCCTCATACCCGGCACACTCCCCCCACCCCGATGCCGCACCCGCGCCCCCCGGCCCGCGCGCGCTTCGACCTCGTGGCCTGGGTCGCCGCCCCGCGGCCGGAGGCGGCGCCGGGCGTCTTCCGCCAGGGCTACCGGCAGCTCGACCCCGACCGCGCCGAGGCGGCCAGGGTCCCCACCTGGCCCCTCCTGCTGAGGGCGGGGCTGAACGCGGTGGTGGGGTGGTTCGCTTATCTCTACGGCACTCAGTTGCTGATGTACCTGCTGGTCTGGTTCGGCCGCCAGACGGGGATCGGTCCCCTCGCCGAACCCTCGGAGGCCGGGGCCATGTTCACGTTGCTGGTCGTCAACGTCATCACGGTCTCCGTCGTCATCAAGGTCTTCGGGCGGATGGGGCGGTGGTTGGAGGTGTGGCGGCGGTACGCGGTGCCGCTGCTGTCGCGGACGGTGACGGAGGAGGAGCCCGCGTCCGCGGAGGAGAAGGCGGAGGCGGTGCGGCAGCGGGATCCGTGGGCGGGGCTGCGGCAGGGCGGGGCGGTGGTCGCGGCCGGGCGGCTGGACGGCGAGGCGGTCGGGGACGTCGACTACGTGCGGATCCAGCGGGCGTGGGAGTCGGCCCAGGCGGACCGGGCCTTCCTGCCGGCCTTCGTCGAGCAGGTGTCGCTGCGCGGCGCCGCCGCGTTCGCCCACCCCTCGGAGGCGCGCGAGCTGCCGGGGCGCGCGGAGCGGCACGACCTGCTGCTGGCGCAGGTGCGGCTCGGCACCGCGCAGGACGTCCCGAAGAACCCGCCGGCCCACCGGTCGGCGGGCTTCGCGCTGGACCCGGCGGTGCTGGGCACCTCGCTGCTCGCGGTGGGCCCGGCCGGGACGGGGAAGACGGCGCGGCTGGCGCGTCCGGTGGCGGAGGCGCTCTGTCTGCAGGCGCTGGCCGGGACGGCGTGCGCGGTGGTGATCGGGTCGGCGGAGGCGGACCTGGGGCCGGACGACTGGTACGACGTGGTGATCGCCCCGGGCCACGCCGGGTCCCGCTACGGGCTGGACCTGTACGGCGCCGCGCAGGACCCGGACGAGGCGGCGGCCCGGCTGGCGGAGGCGCTGCTGCCGGACGAGCTGACGGCGCGCGCCGAGACGGCGCGGACGGCGCTGCAGCAGATGGTGGGCCCGTTCCACGCCGCGTTCGGCCGCTACCCGGGCGTGCGCGAGCTGCGGACGCTGCTCGCCGGGGAGCCGGAGGCGCTGGAGTCGCTGGTGAAGGGGCTGAGGGCGGCGGGCCGGCTGGGCTCGTACGAGCGGGACCTGGAGCACCGGGAGCGCCAGCGCGGCCGGGCGGACGATCCGGGGGCGCTGCTGGCGGACCGGCTGGCGCTGCTGGACCGGCCGGCCTTCGAGGGGGTGTTCGCGACCGACGGCGCGGGCCGTCCGCCGTTCGCGATGCGGGTGCTGGACCACCCGCTGCGGGTGCGGGTGAAGCTGCCGGAGCGCAGCCACCCGGAGGCGGCGCGGATGCTGTCGCGGCTGCTGGTGGGTCAGTTTGTGCAGGCGGCGGGGGCTCGCGGGGACCGGTCCCTGTTCGCCGGGCTGGTGGTGGACGACGCCTCGTCGGCCCTGGACATCGGGATCGTTCGCGGGCTGCAGCGGTTGCGCGGCGCGAACGCCGGGGTGGTGCTGCTGCTGCGGACGCTGGTCGACCTGCCGGAGGCGCTGCGGGCGCCGTTGTTCGGGGCGGTGGGCTGCCGGGCGGCGTTCCCGGGCATCGCGCCGTGGGACGGCCGGCTGTTCTCGGAGGCCTGGGGCACCCACCTGGTGCGGGAGACGGCGGTGACGCTGGCCCCGGACACCTCGGGCGGGATCGTGCGGCGGGCGGGGCGGCTGGGGCGCAAGGCGCTGTCGGGGACGACCGCGCAGACGGAGTCGGTGACCACGCGGGAGGTGGAGCGGTTGCGGTGGTCCCCGTCGGACCTGGCGCACGCGCTGCCGGCCGGGCACGCGGTGCTGTCGCTGACGGCGGTGTCGGGGGAACAGGTGCCGCCGCTGCTGGTCGACCTCAGGGACTGAGAAGACGAAGCTCGCCTTCGAGGTGGATTCGGCAGTGCCGGTTGTCCGGGGCGTCCATAATGAGAAGTGGGATTCCCCCAGGACCCCCAGCCCTCTCTCGCCCGGCCGCAGCGGCGCGGTCGGGTCGTTCCCCCGAAGGTGCCATGCCCCCCACACTTGCCTCCGTCGTCCGCAACACCTCGCTCCATCTGACGGTCCTCGCCGGTGCGGACCACTTGGAGCGGCCGGTTCGCTGGGTGCACACCAGCGAGCTGGACGACCCGACGCCGTTCCTTGAGGGTGGCGAGCTGCTGCTCACCACCGGGATCAAGCTGGGCCGCACGGCCGCCCGGTTGCAGGCGTACGTGCACCGGCTGGCCGACGCGGGGGTGGTCGGGCTCGGGCTGGGGGTGGGCCTGTCGCACACCGAGGTGCCGCAGCCGCTGGTGGACGCGGCGGCGCAGCGCGGCCTGCCGCTGCTGCGGGTGCCGGAGCCGACGCCGTTCATCGCGATCAGCAAGGTGGTGTCGGCGGCGCTGGCCGCCGAGCAGTACGAGGCGGTGACGACCAGCTTCGAGGCGCAGGAGGAGCTGACCCGGGCCGCGCTGGGCAAGGACGGCACGACGGCGGTGGTGCGGCGGCTGGCGGCCCGGCTGGGCGGCTGGGCGGCGCTGTACGACGGGTCGGGCGCGCTGTCGGTGGTGGCGCCGGACTGGGCGGCGCGCCGGGCCGGGCGGCTGGCGGCGGAGGTGGACCGGCTGCGGCGGCGGCCGGCGCCGTCGAGTGCCGCGCTGCAGGGCCGCGCGCCGGGGATAGACACGGCGGACGAGGACTACGTGGTGGTCCAGTCGCTGGGGGCGGACCGGCGGGCCCGGGGCTTCCTGGCGGTGGGCACCGAGGACCGGATCACGCCGACCGAGCGGTATGTGCTGAACGCGGCGGTGGCGCTGCTGACGCTGACCCTGGAGCGGTCGCGGGAGCTGCGGCAGGCCGAGGAGAAGATGGGCGCGGCCCTGCTGCGGATGGTGCTGGCCGGCGAGGTGGGGACCGCGCGGCAGGTGGCGGCGGGTCTGTTCGGGGGGCTGCCGGAGGGCACCGTCCGGGTGCTGGTGGCCGGGGCGGCCCAGGGGGCGGACGCCGGGGAGGCGCTGGGCGAGCTGGGTGACCGGGCCGAGCAGGCCGGGTCGCGGGTCGGCGAGAAGCTGCTGGTGGCGCGGGAGGACGGCACGCACGGGGCGCGGCTGGTGGTGCTGGCGCTGGACAACGGCGCGGTGCACCGGGCCTGTCTGGGGGCGGTGGAGGAGCACGAGGGCCTGTCGCTGGGCGTGTCGGCGCCGGCCGCGCTGGAGGACGCCGGGACGGCGCACGCGCAGGCCGAGCGGGCGCTGGCGGTGGCGCTGCGGGGCGGGCGGCGGTCGGTGGACCACGAGGAGGTCGGCGCGGGCTCGCTGCTGCCGCTGCTCGGCGAGGACGCCGTGACGGCCTTCGCGGAGGGCCTGTTGCGGCCGCTGCGGGAGCACGACCGGACGGCGCGCGGCGACCTGGTGGCCTCGTTGCGGGCGTGGCTGTCGCGGCACGGGCAGTGGGACGCGGCGGCGGCCGACCTCGGGGTGCACCGGCACACCCTGCGGTACCGGATGCGGCGGGTGGAGGAGCTGCTGGGGCGGTCGCTGGACGACACGGACGTCCGGATGGAGCTGTGGCTGGCGCTCCGCTCCGGCGAGGAGTGACGGAAGGCCCCCGAACGGCGCTGGACGCGGTGGAGTGGCCGGCCCGGCGAACGCTACTCGGTGTCCAATCCGATCGGTGCGCCGACCGCCCTACCCTCGGTTCTGGCTCCACGTCCGTGGGGTCGTGAGGATGACGAGGAGAGGGCCGGTACCACGGTGACCACCACGTACGACTTCTGGCTGGCCGGCCGCCGGGCGAGCGGCGACGCCGACTTCGAGGTGCACAACAGCTGGGACGGCCGGCTGGTCGGCAAGGTGAGCATCCCCACCGAGGCGCAGGTCGAGGAGGCCCTGGAGGCCGCCGTCGCCGCGCTGCCGGTGTTCGCCGCGACCCCCGCGCACGTGCGCTCCGGCGCCCTGGACCACGTGGCCCGGCGGCTGGCCGAGCGCACCGAGGAGCTCGCCCAGCTGATCACCGCCGAGAACGGCAAGCCGATCAAGTGGGCCCGAGGTGAGATCGGCCGCGCCGTGTCGGTGTTCCGCTGGGCGGCCGAGGAGGCCCGCCGGACCAACGGCGAGACCATGCGGCTGGACACCGACCCGGGCGGCACGGGCCGCTTCGCGGTGGTGCGGCGCTTCCCGCGCGGCGTGGTGCTGGGCATCGCCCCCTTCAACTTCCCGCTGAACCTGGTCGCCCACAAGATCGCCCCGGCGATCGCGGTCGGCGCGCCGATCATCCTCAAGCCGGCCCCGGCCACCCCGCTGTCGGCGATGGTGCTGGGCGAGATCCTGGCCGAGACCGACCTGCCGGCCGGCTCCTGGAGCGTCCTGCCGGTGCCGAACGACCGGATGCCGGCCCTGGTGCAGGACCCGCGTCTGCCGGTGATCTCCTTCACCGGGTCGGACAAGGTCGGCTACCAGATCATGGACTCGGTGCCGCGCAAGCACACCACCCTGGAGCTGGGCGGCAACGCGGCGGCCGTGGTGCTCGCCGACTGGTCCTCTGAGGCGGACCTGGACTGGGCGGCCACCCGGATCGCGATGTTCGCCAACTACCAGGGCGGCCAGTCCTGCATCTCGGTGCAGCGGGTGATCGCCGACGCGTCGGTGTACGACGCGCTGGCGGAGAAGGTCGTCGCCAAGGTGCGGGCCCAGGTCACCGGTGACCCGAACGACGACGCGACGGACGTCGGCCCGCTGGTCGACGAGAACGCCGCCAAGCGGGTCGGGTCCTGGGTGGACGACGCGGTCGCCAAGGGCGCCAAGCTGCTCACCGGCGGCACCCGCGAGGGCGCGACCTACGCCCCGACCGTGCTGGCCGAGCTGCCGGCCGACGCGATCCTGGCCACCTCCGAGGTGTTCGGCCCGGTCCTGTCGCTGCACAAGGTGGACGGCGTGGACGAGGCCTTCGCCGCCGTCAACGACTCGCTGTTCGGCCTGCAGGCGGGCGTGTTCACGCACGACCTGCAGACCGCCTTCCGCGCCCACCGGGAGCTGGAGGTCGGCGGTGTGATCATCGGCGACGCGCCGTCCTACCGCGCCGACCAGATGCCGTACGGCGGCGTCAAGGACTCCGGCGTCGGCCGCGAGGGCGTCCGCTACGCGATGGACGACTACACCGTGGAGAAGGTCCTGGTCCTCACCGGCCTCGACCTCTGAGGGTGACCCGAGCGAGGGCCCGGCCGCCTGGTGCGGCCGGGCCCTCGGCCGTGGGGGGTCAGGCGTGGCGGGCGGCGGCCGCGACGGCCTCGGCCACGGTGGCGTCGCCGGACACCAGTTCCAGCGTCCGCCCCGCCGTGCCGGGCTCGTGCAGCAGCCCGGCGAGCACGGCGGCGACGTCCTGCCGGTCGACGGCCCCGCGCGACACGCTCGGGGCGAGCCGGACCAGGCCGGTGCCGGGGCCGTCGGTGAGGCGGCCGGGGCGCAGCACCGTCCAGTCCAGCGCGGTGCGGGCCCGGACGGCGTCGTCGGCGGCGCCCTTGGCCCGCAGGTAGGTCTCGAAGACCTCGTCGGCGGGGTACCGGGCCCGGGCGTCGGCGCCCATCGCGGAGACGATCAGGTAGCGGCGCACGCCGGCCAGTTGGGCGGCGTCGGCGAGCAGCACGGCGGCGTCCCGGTCCACGGTGAGCTTGCGGGCGGCGCCGCTGCCCGGTCCGGCGCCGGCCGCGAACACCACGGCGTCGGCGCCGTCGAGCAGCCGGGCGAGTGCGGGCGCGGTGGCGGCCTCCAGGTCGAGCGTCAGCGGTTCGGCGCCGGCGGCGACGAGGTCGCCGGCCTGCTCGGGGCGGCGGATGATCCCGGCGGGGCGGTCGCCGCGGTCGGCGAGCAGACGGGCCAGCCGGAGGGCGATCCGGCCGTGGCCGCCGGCGATGACGGTGCGCATGGTTCCGACGGTAGCCCGGGAGCCCGCCCGGCGCTCCGGGAGCGGTCCCGTGGTGCCGGGCGGACGGCCGGGCAGGACACAATGGGCTGCATGACTTCGCTCGCCCACCCGCAGCTGCGGTTCACCCCCGAGGTGAACACCCCTTCCGGCCCCCGGGAGCTGGTGATCCTCGGCTCCACCGGTTCGATCGGCACCCAGGCCATCGACGTGGTCCTGCGCAACCCGGACCGGTTCCGGGTGGTGGCCCTGTCGGCGGCCGGCGGCCGGGTGGAGCTGCTCGCCGATCAGGCGCTGCGGCTGGGCGTGCACACCGTGGCGGTGGCCGACCCGGCGGCCGGGCCGGCGCTGCGCGAGGCGCTGACGGCGAAGGCTGCGGGCCGCGCGCTGCCGGCCGTGCTGGTCGGTCCGGACGCGGCGACCGAGCTGGCGGCGATGGAGTGCCACTCGGTGCTGAACGGCATCACCGGCTCGATCGGCCTGCGCCCGACGCTGGCGGCGCTGCGGGCCGGCCGGGTGCTGGTGCTGGCCAACAAGGAGTCGCTGATCGTCGGCGGTCCGCTGGTGAAGGCGGTCGCCAGGCCGGGGCAGATCGTGCCGGTGGACTCCGAGCACGCGGCGCTGTTCCAGGCGCTGGCGGGCGGTACCCGGGCCGAGGTCCGCAAGCTGGTGGTGACCGCGAGCGGCGGACCGTTCCGCGACCGGAGCCGGGCCGAGCTGGCGGGCGTCACCCCGGCGGACGCGCTGGCGCACCCGACCTGGGCGATGGGCCCGGTCGTCACGATCAACTCGGCGACCCTGGTGAACAAGGGCCTGGAGGTGATCGAGGCGCACCTGCTGTACGACGTGCCGTTCGACCGGATCGAGGTCGTGGTCCATCCGCAGTCGGTCGTCCACTCGATGGTGGAGTTCACGGACGGCTCCACGCTGGCGCAGGCCAGCCCGCCGGACATGCGGATGCCGATCGCGCTGGGTCTGGGCTGGCCGGACCGGGTGCCGGACGCGGCCCCGGGCTGCGACTGGACCAAGGCGGCGACCTGGGAGTTCTTCCCGCTGGACAACGACGCCTTCCCGGCGGTCGAGCTGGCCCGTGAGGTCGGCACGCTGGGCGGCACCGCCCCGGCGGTGTTCAACGCGGCCAACGAGGAGTGCGTGGAGGCCTTCCTGAACGGCCGCCTCGCCTTCACCGGGATCGTGGACACTGTGGCGAAGGTCGTGGCGGAGCACGGCAGCCCCGTCGCGGGAACTTCGCTGACGGTGGAGGACGTCCTGCACGCGGAGGACTGGGCGCGCGCCCGGGCCCGCGAGCTGGCCGCGGGCTGATCCGGGTCCGCCCGGACGGCACCGCCGGACGACCGGTACGACGACAGGATGAGCGGAGTGGCATGACGGAGGAGCAGCGGTGGCAACGGTGATGACGGTGGTCGGCATCCTGGTCTTCCTACTGGGACTGCTCTTCTCGATCGCCTGGCACGAACTCGGCCACCTCTCCACGGCCAAGCTGTTCGGCATCCGGGTGCCGCAGTACATGGTCGGCTTCGGCCCGACGATCTGGTCGCGGCGGAAGGGCGAGACCGAGTACGGACTCAAGGCCGTCCCGCTGGGCGGGTACATCCGGATGATCGGGATGTTCCCGCCCGGGGCGGACGGGCGGATCACCCAGCGCTCCACCTCGCCCTGGCGGACCATGATCGAGGACGCCCGGGAGGCCTCCTACGAGGAGGTCAAGGAGGGCGACGAGACCCGGCTCTTCTACACGCGCAAGCCGTGGAAGCGCATGATCGTCATGTTCGCCGGGCCGTTCATGAACCTGATCCTCTCCTTCGGTCTCTTCCTGACGGTGATGATGGGCTTCGGCGTCCCGATGTCGGTGCCGACCATCGGCACCGTCTCGGAGTGCGTCGTCAAGGCCGGCCAGCCGACCGACGACTGCCCGGCCGACGCGCCGGTGGCGCCCGCCTTCCAGGCCGGGCTGAAGCCGGGCGACACGGTGGTCTCCTTCGACGGCGACCGGATCACCACCTACGAGCAGCTCCAGGGCGACATCCGCAAGTCGGCCGGCAAGACCGTCGAGCTGGTGGTCGAGCGCGGCGGGCAGCGGCTCACCCTCACCCCGACCATCGCCGTCAACGACGTGCAGAAGTACGACGGCGACGGCGTGCCGGTCAAGGGCGAGACGGTGCGGGCCGGCTTCCTCGGCTTCACCCCGACCAGCGGCGTGGTCCAGCTCGGCTTCGGGCAGTCCGTCGACCGGATGTACGACATGGCGGAGAGCGGCGTGAAGTCGCTCGCCGCGCTGCCCGGCAAGATCCCCGGCCTCTGGCACTCGGTGGTCGACGGCGCCCCGCGCGAGACCGACTCGCCGATCGGCATGGTCGGCGCGGCCCGGGTCAGCGGCGAGGTGTTCGCGCTGGACATCCCGGGCAGCCAGCGGGTCGCCTACTTCGTCAACCTGCTCGCCGGGATCAACCTCTCGCTGTTCCTCTTCAACATGCTGCCGCTGCTGCCGCTGGACGGCGGCCACATCGCGGGCGCGGCCTGGGAGTCGGTGCGCCGCCGCTTCGCCCTGCTGTTCCGCCGGCCCGACCCCGGTCCGTTCGACGTGGCCCGGCTGATGCCGCTCGCCTACGTGGTGGCCAGCGTGTTCATCGGCTTCACCCTGCTGGTGCTCGTGGCCGACCTGGTGAACCCCGTCAAGATCAGTTAGACCGGCGGGCCGGTGCGTGCGCGGGCGCCCGTTCCCGTGCCGTACCGTTGGAGCCCGGGCGCGCGATCGTCGGCGCGCCCGGGCCCGGCCGTCCCAGTGGCCGGACCGACCACACCTCAACCCCGGGGAACCCTGCGCACATGACCGCGATCTCGCTCGGTATTCCGTCTCTGCCGCTCAAGCCGCTCGCCAAGCGCCGTGTCTCCCGTCAGATCATGGTCGGCAACGTGCCGGTGGGCGGTGACGCCCCCGTCTCGGTGCAGTCCATGACGACCACGGTGACCTCGGACATCAACGCCACGCTGCAGCAGATCGCGGAGCTCACCGCGTCCGGCTGCCAGATCGTGCGGGTGGCGGTTCCCTCGCAGGACGACGCCGACGCGCTGCCGATCATCGCCAGGAAGTCGCAGATCCCGGTGATCGCGGACATCCACTTCCAGCCGAAGTACGTCTTCGCGGCCATCGACGCCGGCTGCGCCGCGGTCCGCGTCAACCCGGGCAACATCAAGGCCTTCGACGACAAGGTCGGCGAGATCGCCAAGGCGGCCAAGGACGCCGGCGTGCCGATCCGGATCGGCGTCAACGCCGGCTCGCTCGACAAGCGCCTGCTGGAGAAGTACGGCCGGGCCACCCCCGAGGCGCTGGTCGAGTCCGCGCTCTGGGAGTGCTCGCTCTTCGAGGAGCACGACTTCCGCGACATCAAGATCTCGGTCAAGCACAACGACCCGGTCGTGATGATCAACGCCTACCGCCAGCTCGCCGCCGCCTGCGACTACCCGCTGCACCTCGGCGTCACCGAGGCCGGCCCCGCCTTCCAGGGCACCATCAAGTCCGCGGTGGCCTTCGGCGCGCTGCTCGCCGAGGGCATCGGCGACACCATCCGGGTCTCCCTCTCCGCCCCGCCGGCCGAGGAGATCAAGGTCGGCAACCAGATCCTGGAGTCGCTCGGCCTGCGCCAGCGCGGCCTGGAGATCGTCTCCTGCCCGTCCTGCGGCCGCGCCCAGGTCGACGTCTACAAGCTCGCCGAGGAGGTCACGGCCGGCCTGGAGGGCATGAACGTGCCGCTGCGCGTCGCCGTCATGGGCTGCGTCGTCAACGGCCCGGGCGAGGCCCGCGAGGCCGACCTCGGTGTCGCCTCCGGCAACGGCAAGGGCCAGATCTTCGTCAAGGGCGAGGTCATCAAGACCGTCCCCGAGTCCAAGATCGTGGAGACCCTGATCGAGGAGGCCTTCAAGATCGCCGAGCAGATGGAGGCGGAGGGCGTCGAGTCCGGCGCGCCGTCCGTCACCGCCGGCGAGTGACCCACCCCGGTGCCGGGTAGGCCCACGTGGTTCTTCCGGAAGCGGGGCCGTCCGTGCGCGGACGGCCCCGCGGCCGTCTCCGGGTGGGGCCAGGGAGTAGGGTGCGGCCAGAGTCGTCTCAGTAAGGTGCTGTCTCGATGCTCGATCGAGGTGTGATGCTCCCCAGCTCGTTCCAGGCCGCCCGCGCCCTGGCGACCACCCGCGTGCTGGAACCCCCGGACCTCGCCGACGCCCTCGCCGTCCTCCACCGCGACCCGGTCGCCAACGCCTTCGTCGCCACCCGGGTGGAGGCCGTCGGCCTCGACCCCTGGCGGCTCGGCGGTGAGATGTGGGGCTGGTACGACGAGAACGGCGGGCTCGACGCGCTCTGCTACGCGGGGGCCAACCTGGTGCTGGTCAACGCCGGTCCGCAGGCCGTCCAGGCCTTCGCCGAGCGGGCCCGCCGGCAGGGGCGCCGCTGCTCCTCCATCGTGGGCCCGGCCGGGCCCACGGCGGCGCTGTGGGCGCTGCTGGAACGCGGCTGGGGGCCGGCCAGGGAGGTCCGCGCGCACCAGCCGCTGCTGTCGACGAGCGTGCCGTCCGCGGAGATCGCGCCGGATCCGCTGGTGCGGAGGGTGCGGCGCAATGAGATCGACACCCTGATGCCGGCCTGCGTGGCGATGTTCACCGAGGAGGTCGGGGTCTCGCCGCTGGCCGGTGACGGCGGGCTGCTCTACCAGGCCAGGGTGGCCGAACTCGTCTCCGCGGGGCGTTCGTTCGCCCGGTTCGGGGAGGACGGGGAGGTCGTCTTCAAGGCGGAGATCGGGGCCGTCACGGAGGGGGCCTGCCAGATCCAGGGGGTCTGGGTGGCGCCCGGGCACCGGGGGCAGGGGCTCTCCGAGACCGGGATGGCGGCGGTGCTGGACATCGCGCTGCGGGAGGTGGCTCCGGTGGTCTCGCTGTACGTCAACGACTACAACCTGCGGGCGCGGGCCGCGTACCGGCGGGTGGGTTTCCGGGAGGTCGGGGCGTTCATGAGCGTGCTGTTCTGAGGGGGAGGGCGGGGAACGCGGTGAGTGAGGAGAGCGGGGTGAGCGAGGTGCTGATCGAGGCCGTCGACCTCGCGGTGTGGGCTCCGCAGGCGCTCGACGTGCAGGCGGCGGCGTTCGGGCTCACGCCGGAGGAGGTCATGGTCCGGCTGCACATCGTCGGACGGCATGCCCAGCAGCCCGGGGTGATCGCGCTGGGGGCGTTCGAGGGCGGGCGGCTGGTCGGGTTCGGGTACGGGATGCCCAACCGGCGCGAGCACTGGTGGAGCACGGTGATCGAGCCCTATCTGGTCGCACGGGGGTACGGTGACTGGCTGGACGAGGTCTTCGCCGTCACCGAGCTGCACGTGCTGCCGGAGTTCCAGGGGCGCGGGGTCGGTTCGGCGCTGATCCGTACCCTCACCGCGCGGTCCGGGATGGACCGCAGCATCCTCTCGGCGATCGACGCCGAGACGCCGGCCCGGCGGCTCTACCGGGCGCTCGGGTACCGGGACCTCGCGCGGGCCGTGCACTTCCCGAACACGGAGCGGCGGTACGCCGTGATGGGGGCGGCGCTGCCGCTGCGGGGGGTGGGCGGGGCCGGTCCGGCTCAGAGCGCGCCGGCGAACTCCAGGTAGAGCTCGGCCTCGGGGCGGCGGCCCGCGGCGAGGGCGCTCAGGGCGAGGTCGACGGCGCGGACCAGCGTCCAGCCGCGGAGGCGGTCGTGGTCGACGTCCAGGGCCTCGGCGAGCTGCCGCAACCGGCGGCGGACGGCGGCGGGGAGCCCGGGGGAGCCGACCAGGGTGTCGGCGCGGTCCAGGGCGAGGCGGGCCAGGTCGTAGGCGCGTTCGCCGGCCAGCGGGCGCGGGGCGATGGCCAGCCAGGGGGCGCGGTCGGCGGCGAGGACGTTGCCGTGGTGGAAGTCGCCGTGGAGGAGGAACCGCTCGGTGGCGGAGGCGCTGAGGGCGGTGGCGGTTTCCCCGGCCTCGGTGAGGAGGGGGGTGGCTTCGTCGGGGACGGGGAGGGCGGGGCCGGAGCCGGGGGCGGTTTTGGGGGTGGGGCCGGGGAGGTCGTGCTGAGCGGGGAGGGGGAGCCAGAGGCGGTGGAGGAGGCTGGTGGCCTCCAGCATGGCCTTGGGTTCGGCGAGGGACCGGAGGGGGATCTCGCCGTGCAGGCGTTCCAGGAGGAGGACGCTGGTGGTGGGGGTCCGGTGGGCGTCGAGGAGGAGGACGGCGCCCCGGCCGGCCCAGGTGGTGAGGGCGTCGGGCTCGTGGGCGGTCTCGGGGGTGCGGAGGGAGACCTTGAGGGTCGCGGGGGTGAGGTCGTCGTCGCGGTGGACGTAGGCGACGAGGCTGAGCGAGCCGCCGGGGTCCAGGACGCGGTCGAGGGTGAGGCCCAGGCGGGTGAGCTGGGTGGCGACGAGGGCGGGTAGTTCGGCCAGCCAGGTGGGTGCCTCGGCGGGGTGGGTGGCGGTGATGCGCCGGGTGAGCCAGTCGGGGACGGTGATCCGTCCTGGTGTCGCTGCCGGCATGGTGGCCTTTCGGTGGCGGGGCCCCTGGGGTGGTATGGGTTCATTGTCGGTTATGGGAGGGGTGGGGTGCTCGCCGTCGGCAGTCCGAAGATCGCCCGCGACGCCCCTCCCCGCGGCCACCCCGCGGGCTTCCCCGCGCGCCCGCTACGGGGCGGTCGGGGTGGGTGTGGGGGTGTTGGGGAAGCCGGGGAAGGGGGTGGGGGCGGTGCCCCAGTGGTGGGCGCGGAGGGCGCATTCGCGCAGGGCGTCGGCGGCGAGGGGGCGTTGGGGGGCGGGGACGGCGGCGACCAGGTCGGCGTAGACGGTGGTGAGGCGGGTTTCCAGGTGGGCGGCGAGGCGGACGGCCGTGGGGGCGTCGGTGACCGGGAAGGGGAGCTGGTAGCCGGGGGCCGCGGCGGTGGGGGTGGCCCCCGCGCCGGTGAGGAGGCGCTGCCAGGCGTCGCGGCGGGACTGGTGGGCGGCGAGGGCGGTGCGGGCGTCGGTGCGCTGCTGGTCGTCGGGGAGGCGGGG
>NZ_BAAAKJ010000067.1:0-3210 GCF_039527695.1 Kitasatospora putterlickiae | reverse complement strand
GCCGTAGCCGTAGATGGCGGCGTGCTCGGCGCTGAGGGCGTCCTGGAAGGCGGTGGCCGGCTCGCCGGCGGCGGGGGTGGTGCCGGGCGCGGGGGCGGCGGACGGCGCGGGGTCGCCGAGGGCGACGGAGTGCAGGACGCCGGCCGCGGAGACGGAGGCCAGCAGGCGGGCCAGTTGGGGGGAGGCGGCGCCGAGGTCGGCGAGGCGGGCCTGGGCGGTCTGGCGTTCCAGGGCGGCCAGGGCGGCGAGGGTGGTGGGGGCCGTGGTGGGGGGAGCCGTGGCGGTGGTGGGGGGCGTCGTGGTGGTCGGCTGGAGGGCGGCGCGGTGCTGGGCGACCTCGGTGCGCAGCGGCTGGAGCTGCGGGGCCTGGGGGAGGAGGGCGTCGTAGCCGGCGAGGAGGGTGTCGGTGGCGGCGACGGCGCGCAGGCGGACCGGCTCGTCGGGGTCGGGGCGGTGGCGGTCGCCGGTCGGGGTGGCGGGGTCGGCGTCGGACCCGCTGGTACAGGCGCTGAGGGCTGTGCCGGCGGTCAGGAGCAGCCCGAGGGTCAGGATGGTCCGTCGGCTGGGCGGCTGCATGGGTGTCACTCCGGGGCGTGTACGGGAGGACGGCCTGCCCGCCTGCCCTCGTTGGCGTGAATGATTACAGAATCCTTACGTCTGTGGGCGTGGATCGGGTTCTCGGTGGCGGCCCGCGAGGGGTGTGAGCTTGCTCGCACCGGGTGAGGCGGGGTCGGGGCCGGAATCGGTGGTTGGGGGGTTCACCGGCTAGGCTTTGGGCCGAGCTGCCGCGACCCGGCCGCGCGCCGCACCGGCGCCGGGGGTGCGGAGCGACCTTCTGACAACAGCAGACGCGGCCGAGGAGTCCACCCGGATGAGCACCACCCACATCGACCGGCTGCGCGCGTTGCTGGAGCCGCTGGCCGCGCAGGCGGGCCTGGATCTGGAGGACGTCAAGGTCACCCAGGCGGGCAGTCGCCGCCAGGTGCAGATCGACGTGGACGCCGACGGCGGCGTGGACCTGGACACCATCGCGGAGTTCAGCCGGGTGGTCGGTGAGGCCCTGGACGAGTCGGACGTGATGGGTTCCGGGGCGTACGTCCTGGAGGTCGGTTCGCCGGGCGCGGAGCGTCCGCTGGCCGTGCCGCGGCACTGGACCCGCGCCGAGGGCCGGCTGGCCAGGATCCACCTGGTCGACGGCGGGGAGATCGTCGCCCGGGTGCTGGCGGCGGACGAGGACGGCGCGCTGGTCGAGGTCCAGCCGGTGAAGGGCCGTGGCCGGCCCAAGGAGCGCCGTCTGGAGTACGGCGAGGTCGCCCGTGCGCGGGTCCAGGTGGAGTTCAACCGCAAGGACGACGAGCTGCTGCTCGACGAGAACGTGACGAAAGACGAGGAGGCGTAGCCGTGGACATCGACATGAGTGCCCTGCGCGCGCTGGTCAGCGAGAAGAACATCCCCTTCGACCTGGTGGTCGAGTCGATCGAGTCGGCCCTCCTCACCGCGTACCACCGCACCGAGGGCTCGCGCCGTCGGGCCCGGGTGGAGCTGGACCGCAGGAGCGGCCACGTGACGGTCTGGGCGACCGAGGACGCGTCGGAGCTGGAGGAGGGCGTCGAGCCGAAGGAGTTCGACGACACCCCGAGCGGCTTCGGCCGGATCGCCTCCAGCATCGGCATGCAGGTGATGATGCAGCGGCTGCGTGACGCCGCCGACGACCAGACCTTCGGCGAGTACGCGGGCAAGGAGGGCGACATCGTCACCGGTGTCGTCCAGCAGGGCAACGACCCGAAGAACGTGCTGGTCGACATCGGCAAGCTGGAGGCCATCCTCCCGCCGCAGGAGCAGGTCCCGGGCGAGGACTACCGGCACGGCACCCGGCTGAAGTGCTACGTCGTGGCCGTGCGCCGGGGCGTGCGCGGGGCGTCGGTGACGCTGTCGCGCACCCACCCGAACCTGGTGAAGAAGCTGTTCGCGCTGGAGGTCCCGGAGATCGCGGACGGCAGCGTGGAGATCGCGGCGATCGCCCGTGAGGCCGGCCACCGGACCAAGATCGCGGTCTGGTCGCGCCGCCAGGGGCTGAACGCCAAGGGCGCCTGCATCGGTCCGATGGGCTCCCGGGTGCGCGCGGTGATGGGCGAGCTGCACGGCGAGAAGATCGACATCGTCGACTGGTCCGAGGACCCGCGCGAGATGGTCGCCGCCGCGCTGTCCCCCGCGCGGGTGACCAGCGTGGAGATCGTCGACGCCGCTCAGCGCTCCGCACGGGTGATCGTGCCGGACTACCAGCTGTCGCTGGCGATCGGCAAGGAGGGGCAGAACGCCCGTCTGGCCGCGCGTCTCACCGGGTGGCGGATCGACATCCGGCCGGACACCGAGGGCGCCGAGCAGGAATCCGCGGACCGGTAGTCGTTGTTGTCCGAACGCCCCCGCCGTTCCCTCCGGGGCCGGCGGGGCGGCGCCATGTCCCTTCGGAGGGGTAGACTTGCCTTCGTCTGGCCGGACGCATGTCCGAGCACGCCCGGAACGCACCTGCGTGGGCTGCCGCAAGCGCGCGGCCAAGCACCAGCTGTTGCGTGTCACGGCGGTCGAGGGCGTCTGCGTCCCTGATCCCCGTGGCGCACTGCCGGGCCGGGGCGCACACCTGCACCTCGATCCGAACTGCCTCGACCTCGCGGTCCGCCGACGGGCGTTCCCCCGGGCCTTCCGGCTCCAGGGCGCGCTCGACACCGGGCGGCTCCGCGAGTACATCGAGGAGCGGGTGAGCGTCAGCTCCCCGTGACGCCCGCCGCTCGCGCGGCGGAGCACCACCGCAACAAGCACGGCGCGCGGGCAGCCGTACGTCGTGCCACCAGTCAGGTACCTCGCGATGTGGAAGTAGGTCGAGATTGCGATGAGCACTCGATGAGTACGCGATGAGTACGCGATGGGTACGCCCATGAAGTAGCGACGGTCCGGCGGACGAGACCCCCGGACTCATAGACAGGAGTGAAGTGGCTAAGGTCCGGGTTTACGAACTCGCCAAGGAGCTCGGTTTGGAGAGCAAGGCCGTCATGGCCAAGCTCACCGAGCTGGGTGAGTTCGTCCGTTCGGCGTCCTCGACGATCGAGGCGCCGGTCGTACGCAAGTTGACTGACGCGCTTGGTGTGGCCCCCACCGGTGGTGGTTCCGCTGCCAAGCCGGGCCCGCGGAAGCCCGCGGCGCCCCAGCCCGCGG
>NZ_BAAAKJ010000066.1:13062-20113 GCF_039527695.1 Kitasatospora putterlickiae | reverse complement strand
GCACCGCCGTCCCGCCGCCGGGCTGCCCGGCGCACCCCGGCGCCCCGGCCGACGCCGCGACCCAGCGCGGGACGCCGCCCGGCGGGCTGCCCGTCGGGGTGCCGCTCACC
Organism: Kitasatospora putterlickiae; assembly: GCF_039527695.1. NCBI lineage: Bacteria > Bacillati > Actinomycetota > Actinomycetes > Kitasatosporales > Streptomycetaceae > Kitasatospora > Kitasatospora putterlickiae. The sequence goes on along the minus strand of NZ_BAAAKJ010000066.1, from coordinate 20,003 downwards.
CCGCTGTACGGCGCCGCCGTCGCCGAGGACCCGCACGGCCTGTACGCCCGGCTGCGCGCCCAGTACGGCCCGGTGGCGCCGATCGAGCTGGAGCCCGGCGTCGAGGCCTGGCTCGTCCTCGGCTACCCCGAGCTGCTGGAACTCACCCGCAACGAGGCGCTGTTCTCCAAGGACTCGCGCCGCTGGCGGGTGCCCGCCGAGGGCCGGCTCGCCCCGGACTCGCGGCTCCAGCCGATGACCGCCTGGCGTCCCACCCTGCTCAACCTGGACGGCGCCGAGCACCAGCGGCTGCGCGCCGCCGTCGCCGACACGCTCGCCCAGATCGACCACCGGCAGCTGCGCGGGACCACCGAGAGCTCCGCCAACGCGCTGATCGACAGCTGGGGCCCGGACGGCACCGCCGACCTGGTCGCCCAGTACGCGCGCCGGCTGCCGCTGCTGGTCTTCACCCAGCTGCTCGGCCTGCCCCCCGACGCCGGCCCGCACCTCATCCGGCTGATCAGCCACATCGCCGACAGCGGCGCCGAATCGGTGCGCGCCAACCAGGAGTTCCAGGCGGTCCTGGTGGACCTGGTGCGACGCCGCCGGGCCACGCCCAGCGCCGACCTGACCTCCTGGCTGCTGGCCCACCCGGCCGCGCTGACCGACGAGGAGGCGGTGCACCACCTGGTGGTGATGATGGTCGCCGGGAACGAGACCACCATCTGCTGGACCGGCAACACGCTGCGGCTGCTGCTCACCGACCGCCGCTTCCGGGCCACGCTCACCGGCGGCCGGCTGACCGTGGCCGACGCGCTGGAGGAGGTGCTGTGGCGCGACCCGCCGACGCAGAACTTCCCCGGCCGCTGGGCCACCGGTGACACCGTCCTCGGCGGCCGGCACATCAGCCGGGGCGACATGCTGGTGCTCGGCCTGGCCGCGGCCAACGCCGATCCGGCCGCCCAGGGGCCCGGCGCGCTCGGGCACGCCGGGCTCGGCGGCAACCGGGCGCACCTGGCCTGGGGCGCGGGCAAGCACGTCTGCCCGGCCCAGCACCCGGCCCGGATCATCGTCGAGACCGCCGTCGAGACCCTGCTGCACCGGCTGCCCGACCTCCAACTGGCCGTGCCGGCGCACGAGCTGGCCTGGCGCCCGTCGCCCTGGTCGCGCGCCCTGGTCAGCCTTCCGGTGCTCTACAGCGCCTTCACCCCGCCCCGTCAGCCAGCCCCCGAAAGGCCCGACGCATGGACACCGCCGCAGATACCGGAAGAGCAGGACACGACCCCCGTCCCGGACCCGGCGGACCCCTCGGACCCGGGGACGGCGACGGCCGGCCCCGGCCCGTCCGGCTCGACGTCCTCGGACGCGACCAGCACGGGGAGAACGCCCGACTCCGCGAAGCCGGCCCGGCGGTCCTGGTGGAACTCCCTGGCGGGGTGGTGGTCTGGGCGGTAACCCACCACGACACGCTCCAGGAACTGCTCGCCGACCCGCGCGTCGGCAAGAACCCTCAGCTGTGGACGACGTTCCGGGAGGGCCGGCTGCCCGAGGGCTGGCCGCTGACCACCTTCGTCACCGTCCCCGGCATGATCACCGCCGACGGCGAGGACCACCGGCGGCTGCGCGGCCTGGTCACCCAGGCGTTCACCCCGCGCCGGACCGCCGCCCTGCAGCCCGCCATCGAGGCCCGGGCCACCGCGCTGCTCGACCGGATGGCCGGGCTCCAGGGCCCGTTCGACCTGCGCGAGCACTACGCCTACCCGCTGCCGATGCAGGTGATCGGCGAGCTGCTCGGCCTGCCGCCCAAGCAGCAGGACGAGCTGCACGAGCTCTCCGACACCCTGGTCTCCAGCTCCGCGACGCCCGAGGCCGCCGTCGCCGCGCAGCGGGCGCTGTTCGCGCTGCTCGCCTCGGTGGTCGCCGCCAAGCGGGCCGAGCCCGGCGACGACCTCACCACCGACCTGATCGCCGCCCGCGAGGACGACGACCGGCTCAGCGAGAGCGAGCTGGTCGGCACCCTGCTGCTGATGCTGGTGGCCGGCCACGAGACGACGCTCAACCTCATCACCAACGCCGTCCGCGCCCTGCTCGCCCACCCCGATCAGCTGCGGCTGGTGCTGGACGGCGCGGTGCCGTGGTCGGCGGCCGTCGAGGAGACGCTGCGCTACGACTCGCCGGTCGGCCAGTTCCCGCTCCGCTACGCGGTCGAGGACATCCCGGTCGGCGGGGCGGTGATCCGGCGGGGCGAGGCGCTGCTCGCCTCGTACGCGGCCGCCGGGCGCGACGGCGCCCACGTCCCGGACGCCGACCGCTTCGACGTCACCCGGCAGCCGAACCGCCACCTGTCCTTCGGGCACGGCCCGCACTTCTGCCTCGGCTCCGGGCTCGCCCGGCTGGAGGCGGAGACCGCGCTGCGGCTGCTGTTCGAGCGCCACCCCGCGCTGGCGCTCGCGGACGGGCCGGCGCCGGAGCCGATCGGGTCGTTCGTCAGCAACAGCGTGCGGACGCTCCGGGTGACCGTCCGAACGGCGCGGTGACCGAGGGCGGCCCGGGTCGTTGGGGGGTTCATGAAGAAACTCGCCACCCTGGCCGCCCTCACCCTGGCCGGTCTCGCCGCCGCCGTGCCCGTCGCGTCCGCCACCACCTCCACCGCGACCTCGCAGGACGCGCTCGGCGGCCTGTCCGACGGGCTCAACCTCTCCCCCGCCGACCTCGTCATCCACGAGGCGCGGAACCTGCCGCTGGTCGGCAAGGCCGCCACCGAGATCGAGGCGATCGGCACCAACCAGCTGACCCACCCCGGCCTCAGCGGCCAGATCGGGCACGGGCTGTGACCGGCGTGCGGCGGCCCGCCGCGCTCGTGCTGGCCGCGCTGGCGCTGGCCGCCGCGCCGGCGCCCGCGTTCGCCTCCGCGACGGCCTCCACGCCCGCGCCCGGATCCGGCTCCCTGGCCGACCGGGACTTCAGCGCCGCAGTGACCTGCCTCCAGGAGGTGGCGGTCGTCCCGGCCCTCGGCAGCCACGCCGCCGGGCCCAGCCGGTGCGCCGGCGGCAGCGTGCTCGACCACACCGTGGGCACGGTCGGCTCGCTCACCCGGTGACGAACAGCCCCTGCAACTCCCGGTAGTCCAGCCCGCCGTCGAGCGCGGTGTACGTTCCCTCCGCGTACACCTCCTCGGCGGCGCGGCGCACCGCCGCGCACGCCGCCGCCGCCAGGCCCGGCCCCAGGCTCACCCGGGCCACGCCCAGCGCCGCCAGCTCCGGCACGCTCGGCGCGCCCGGCCCGGCCAGCACGTTCAGCGGCGCCGGCACGGCCTCGACCAGCGCGGCGATCACCGCCGGGTCGGCCACCCCCGGCACGAAGACGCCGTCCGCGCCCGCCTCGACGTACGCCCGCAGCCGGGCCACCGCCTCGTCCAGCCGGCCCCCGGGCTCGCCGATCCGCCGCAGGAAGACATCGGTGCGGCCGTTGACGAACAGCGGCACGCCGGCCGCGTCCGCCGCCGCCCGGGTCGCCGCGATCCGCTCGGCCGCCTCGCCGGCGGGCCGGGCGCCGTCCTCCAGGTTGACGCCCACCGCGCCGGTGGCGAGCAGCGCGGCGACGGTCTCGCCGACCCCGGCGGCGGTGTCGGCGAACCCGCTCTCCAGGTCCGCGGTGACCGGCAGCGGCCCGGCCGCGCGGACCACCAGCGCCGTCTGCGCCAGCACCTCGTCCCGGTCGGCGGCGTCGCCGTCGGCACCGCCGAGCGTCCAGCTGACGCTCGCGCTCGCGGTGGCCACGGCCCGTGCCCCGGCGGCCGCGACCAGCCGGGCGCCCACCGCGTCCCAGACGTTGGCGAGCACCAGCGGCTGACCGGGGCGGTGGAGTTCCCGCAGGCGGCGGGCCTTGTCCCGTTGCTCCGTCATCGACGTCCCCACCTACTTCGCGGCCGGGCTGAGCCGGCAGGTCACGCCGATCCGGTTCCAGGCGTTGATGGTGACGGTCAGTGCGATCAGCTGCGCCAGTTCGGCCTGCTCGAAGTGGGCGGCGGCCTCGTCGTAGACGGCGTCCGGCACATGGCCCTCGGTCAGCAGCGTGATCGACTCGGCCAGCGCGAGCGCGGCGCGCTCCCTGGCGGTGAACCACGGGGTCTCGCGCCAGGCGGGGAGGGAGAGCAGGCGGTGGTGCCGCTCTCCGTTCTTGACGGCGTCGGTGGAGTGCATGTCGATGCAGAACGAGCAGCCGTTGATCATCGAGGCGTGCACCTTGACCAGTTCCGCGAGGACCGGGTCCACCCCCTGCCGCGCGGCGCGCTCCACGGCGTACATCGCCTTGTAGTACTCGGGCGCCAGGTCGGGCAACGAGATCCGCTGGGCCGGCGCGGGCACGGCGCCGCCGGTGCTGTCGTTCGTGATGGTCATGACCGTCAGCCTAGGAACCCGGCGGCCCACTGTCCCGGTCCGTTCACGCGCCGAAATCATGGGCCACCGGGGGCCGCCCCGGCGGGGGAACGCCGGCCGCTCCCGGTTGACGAACGGGCGTGCGAGGATCGCGGGGAGGGTGGTGTCGGCCGAGGTCAGGGGGACGGGACGTGTGTACGGCGTTCGTGAGCATCGAGCCGGCGGCGGCGGTGCCGGTGCTGCTGCTGTCGGTGCGGGACGAGTACGCGGGGCGGCGGTGGGCGCCGCCCGGCCGGCACTGGCCCGCGCAGCCGTCGGCCGTCGGCGGGCTGGACCTGGTCGCGGGCGGCACCTGGCTCGCGGTGGAGCCGGGCGGCGCGGACGCTCCGGGGCCGGTGGCGGCCTGCCTGCTGAACGGTTTCGGCACCCTGGCGCCCGAGGAGGCCCGGCTCTCACGCGGTGAGCTGCCGCTGCTCGCCGTCCGGGGCGGCCGGATCGACGAACTGGACCTCGACCGGTACGACCCGTTCCACCTGGTGCTCGTCCGGCCGGCCGGCGCACGCGTGCTGAGCTGGGGCGGGACCGGCAGCCGGCTCACCGGGCTGGAGCTGCCGACCGGCCTGAGCGTCGTCCTCAACGACGGGCCGGAAGGGCTGGCCGAGAACCGCACCGCGTCCGCGCGCATCCGCACCCTGATGGCCGCCCGCGCCGCCCACTTCCGGGCCCGCTTCGCCGCCGTGCCCCGGCCGCGCCCGCGCCCCGGCGCCGCGACGGCCGAGGAGGCCTGGGGCGGCTGGCTGCCGATCGTCGCCGGCGACGGCCTCGCGCTCGACGACCCCGCCGCCCTGATCCAGCGGCGCGAGTTCGGGGACGGGCGGATCTGGGGCTCGTCCTCGGTCTCGCTGCTGGCCCTCGGCGCCGACGGGGTCCGCTACGACTTCGCCGCGGTCCCCGTGGAGCCGGCCGGCCGCGAGGGCTGGCGGCGGGTGGAGCTGTAGCCGACAGCCGGTACCCGGTACCCGGTCACCCGGGGAAGCCGCCTCCCGGCGCGGCGAAAACCGGTGGGCGGACCGGGCCCGGTCTGCCACCATCGCCGGATGGGCGTACTGGATGCCGTGGCGGCCCGGGTGGCGGGCGGAGCCACCGTGGAGTTCCGGCCGGGCGGCTCCTCGATGGTCCCGCTGATCCGCAGCCGGCAGTCGGTGGTCGTCGCCCCGGTGGACCCGTCGAAGCTCGAAGTCGGGGACATCGTCCTGGCCCGGGTATCCGGAACCGTCTACCTGCACCTGGTGTCGGCCGTCGACCCGGCCAGAAGGCGGGTGCGGATCAGCAACAACCGGGGCCGGGTGAACGGCTGGACCGGCCATGACCGCGTCTTCGGCATCTGCCTCACGGTCGACGGATCCCCCCGGGCCGGCGCCGCGCACAAGACGGCGGGGGCGGGACCGGGCTAATTCGTTTGCCGACGGACGAACCGTCAGATAGGAAGTCGTTCATGCTTCGAGGCGAAAAGGTCGGGCTGCGGGCCCGGCACGACGAGGACGTCCCCGTCCTGCTGGCCGAGCTCTACGACGACGTGGTCAACTCCGCGCGGGCGGAGGGCCGGCCGTGGCGGCCGCTCTCCCCCGGCAGCAAGGACCCCCGGCTCGTGGGGGACGACACGAACCCGGCCCACGTCTCGTTCTCCGTGGTGGAGTCGGCGGGCGGCACGCTGGTCGGCACGGCGACGCTGTGGGGCATCGACACCCACAACCGGACCGCGCACATCGGGCTGGGGCTGCTGCCGTCCACCCGGGGCAAGGGCTACGGGACCGATGTGGTCGCGGTGCTGTGCCACTACGGCTTCGTGGTGCGCGGCCTGCAGCGGCTGCAGATCGAGACGCTGGCCGACAACACCGCGATGCTGCGCGCCGCCGAGCGCAACGGCTTCGTCCGCGAGGGCGTGCTGCGCTCCTCGGCCTGGGTGATGGGCGGGTTCCTGGACCAGGTGCTGCTCGGGCTGCTCGCCGAGGAGTGGAAGGCCTGAGCGCCGGCCGAGGTGGGGAGCGGCCCTAACGGCGCTCCAGGAGGCCTCGGTCGAGGGCGGTGACGACGGCGTGGGTGCGGTCGTTGACGTCGAGTTTGGCGAAGATCCGCAGCAGGTGGGTCTTCACGGTGGCCTCCGTGATGACCAGGCGGCGTCCGATCTCCACGTTGGACAGGCCGTCGGCGACGGCGGTCAGCACCTCCGTCTCGCGGGCGGTCAACGCCACGGGGGCGGGGCGGCGCAGGCGGGCGACCAGGCGTTCGGCGACCCGGGGGGCCAGCACGGTCTCGCCCCTGGCCGCGGAGTGGATGGCGTCGACGAGCCGTTCGCGCGTGGTGTCCTTGAGCAGGTAGCCGATGGCCCCGGCCTCGACCGCGCGCTCGATGTCCTCGTCGGTGTCGTAAGTGGTCAGGATCAGCACGCGGGTGGCCGACCGGGCGGCGGCGATCTCGACGGTGGCGCTCGCCCCGTCGAGCACCGGCATCCGCAGGTCCAGCAGCGCCACGTCGGGCCGCAGGCTCGCGACGAGTTCGACGGCCGCCCGGCCGTCGCCGCCC